>CAJASG010000599.1 GCA_903944555.1 uncultured beta proteobacterium | reverse complement strand
CGCAGTTGCGCAATCGGGCGTTGACGGACACCTTTGAGCCCGGTTCGACGATGAAGCCCTTTGTCATCGCCTTGGCGCTCGAAAAAGGACTGGTCAAGCCCGAAACAGTGATCCAAACCGCTCCGGGCCACATGACCGTGGGCGGCTCGACCATCACTGATGCCCACCCCCACGGGCCGCTGACCGTCAATGAGGTGATCCAGAAGTCCAGCAATGTCGGCACTGTGAAGATGGCCATGCAGATGCAACCGCGCGAGATGTGGGAGATGTTCAGTCAAGTAGGGTTGGGCCAGAAACCGCAGGTGCCGTTTCCCGGCGTGGTCAGTGGCCGTTTAAGGGCCTACAAAACCTGGAGGCCCATTGAGCAGGCCACCATGAGCTATGGCTATGGTTTGTCCACCAGTCTTTTCCAGCTGGCTCGGGCCTACAGTGTTTTCGCGCGCGATGGTGAATTGGTGCCTGTGACCCTGCTGAAGTCTCCGGAGCGATCACTTGGCGTGCAAGTGATCGAGGTGAGACATGCCCATGCGGTCCTCAATATGCTGCACTTGGTAACCGGCCCCGGTGGCACCGCGCCCAAGGCACAGACTATGGGGTACTCGGTGGGTGGCAAGACCGGGACTGCCCACAAGCAGGAGGGCAAAGGCTATGCCGCCAAGAAGTACCGTGGCTTCTTTGTCGGCGTGGCGCCCATCGACAACCCCCGCATTGTGGTCGCGGTCATGATTGACGAACCCAGCAATGGGAAATATTTTGGCGGCGATGTCGCGGCACCCGTGTTCAGTGAAACGGTGCAGCAAACCCTGCGCATGATGGGCGTGCAGCCCGATATGGCCGTGCGCCCCCAAGTGGTGGCGCAGGCTGTGGAAGAGAGCTTCTGATGCAAGAGTTCGACACGCCTTCACAGGCCGCTCAGTGGTTGCGTCAACGGGTTTACGGCGTCCTGAGCGCGGACAGCCGCAAACTACAACCGGGCGACGGCTTCATTGCATGGCCGGGTGCCGCGGTGGATGCGCGCCAGTTCGTGAGCGCTGCATTTAAGCACGGTGCTGCCGCCAGCCTAGTTGAGCGCGACGGCCTAGAGGCCTTTGCACTGAATGCTGACCATGTTGGCAGCTACCCCGGTTTGAAATCAGCGACCGGTGCGATTGCCGCAGAGTTCTTTGGGGCGCCGTCCAGCCAGCTCGCGGTGATTGCCGTGACCGGCACAAACGGCAAGACCTCCACTGCCTGGTGGCTGGCCCAGGCCTTGTCCGCACTGCCAGCACCCCATGCGTTGGCTTGCGGCGTGATTGGTACGCTAGGCGTGGGACGCCCCCCCATCGAGGTCACAACCACCGGGATGACCACGCCAGACCCGGTGCTGTTGCAACAGACATTGCGTCAAATGGCAGACAGCGGTCTCAAGGCGTGTGCCATCGAAGCTTCTTCCATCGGCATCGAAGAGCATCGCCTGGGGGGCACACAGATTCGTGTCGCGGTGTTCACCAACTTCACCCAGGACCATCTGGACTACCACGGCAGCATGGAGTTGTACTGGCAGGCCAAGCAAAAATTGTTTGCCTGGCCTGGCCTGGCCTCGGTGGTGGTCAATGTGGACGACCCCATGGGTGCTACTTTGGCTGAGACCGCATCGGCGAGCGCCCTTGATGTTTGGACCGTATCACGCCAGCAGGCGGCACGTTTGCAGGCGCGAAACATGGGCTACGGAGCCTTGGGTTTGCGGTTTGAGGTCGTCGAAGGGGACGCGGCAGTGCTGCTGCAAACCCGGATGATCGGTGACTACAATATTTCGAATTTGTTGGGAGTGCTGGCGGCCATGCGCAGCCTCGGCGTCCCCCTTCAGGAGGCGGTGAACGTCTGCGCAGCCCTGGACCCGGTTCCCGGGCGTATGGAGTGCTTGGGTGGCACGGATGCGCCCTTGGTGGCGGTGGATTATGCCCACACACCGGACGCATTGGGGCAAGCGCTGGCGGCCTTGCGTGCTTTGGCGACCCAGCGCGGTGGTCGTTTGTGGTGCGTGTTTGGTTGTGGCGGCGATCGGGATGCCTCCAAGCGGCCCTTGATGGGCGCGATTGCAGCCCAGCAGGCCGACCAAGTGGTGATCACCAGTGACAACCCACGCAGTGAAAAACCAGAGGCCATTGTTGCGCAAGTCCTGTTGGGGATGACCCAGGGCATGGCGGTGGATGTCCAGGTGGACCGGGCCTTGGCGATTGCCGATGTGCTGATGCGGGCCGCTGCCAGCGATGTGATTTTGCTTGCAGGCAAAGGCCACGAAGAGACACAAGAGACGGCGGGGATTAAACAGCCCTTCTCTGACCGTGACCATGCGCAGCGTGCCTTGCTGGCTCGGCGCATTGCTGGGGATGGGGGCGCTGCATGACGCACCTGATGACGCTGCAACAGGCCGCGCAATGGTTGCCAGAGGCCCGCTTGGTGGGGGATGGCGCGGTGTCGCTGCAACGCGTGCACACCGATACCCGCACGATTGAACCCGGTGACCTGTTTGTCGCGTTGCAAGGTGAGCGCTTCGATGCCAACGAATTTTTGCAAGAGGCACAGCAGCGTGGTGCCGCCGCCGTGGTGTGCCATGCAGGGGCAGACCTCTCTCGCTATCCTTCTGATTTGCCACGCATCGAGTTGGCAGATACCAAAGTTGCGTTGGGCATGCTTGCCGCCGCCTGGCGACGTCAATTTGACTTGCCGTTAATTGCGGTGACCGGTAGCAACGGCAAGACCACCGTGACGCAGATGCTGGCCTCCATTCTGGACGCTTGCCACCCCAATGGGGCATCGCTGGCAACGCGTGGCAACTTGAACAACGACATTGGCGTCCCATTGACCCTGCTGCGCCTGCGCGCGCACCATGCCATGGCGGTGGTCGAGCTTGGGATGAATCACCCGGGCGAAATTGCGGTGTTGGCCGCCATGGCCCAGCCCACTGTGGCGCTGGTCAATAACGCGCAGCGTGAACATCTGGAATTCATGCAGACGGTGCAGGCCGTTGCACAGGAAAACGGGGCGGTCCTTGCTGCTTTAGGTCCGCAGGGGGTTGCCGTGTTTCCATCGGATGACGAATACACCCCCATATGGCAGACGCTGGCAGGGGAGCGGCGCACCATCGAGTTTTCCTTGGCCCTCCATCCCCAGGCTAAGACCGACGCCTTGGCTTGCGTGAGTGCGCAATGGGCGCATGGGGCTTGGCAAGTGCATGGGCGTGGCATGGGGATCGAACTGCACTACCAGCTGGCCATTGCAGGCCGTCACAACGTCAAAAAACTCCTTGGCTGCTGCTGCGTGTGCGTTGGCCGCCGGAGTCTCGGTGGACTCCGTGCAGCGTGGTCTGCAAGCCTTCATTCCGGTCAAAGGTCGCTCGCGGGCCGTGGCAGTGCAAGTCAAGGGCCATGAACTTACTCTGGTCGACGATACCTACAACGCCAATCCCGACTCAGTGCGGGCGGCCATCGATGTGTTGGCGGAACTACCCGGCCCCCGATTGCTGGTGTTGGGTGATATGGGGGAAGTAGGGCAGCAAGGCCCGGAGTTTCATGCGGAAGCAGGACGCTACGCGCAGGCCAAAGGGATTGACCAACTGATGGTATTGGGTGACTTGACGCAATCGAGCGTTGGAGCATTTGCGGGCGCACGGCATTTCGATTCGGTGGACGCGTTAAATGCCGCTGTGCGGGCAGCGCTACCGCAGTTGGGCAGTGTTTTGGTGAAAGGCTCACGCTTTATGCGCATGGAGCGGGTGGTTGAGTTTGTGATTGGAGAAACCCCATGTTGTTGAGCTTGGCCCAGTGGCTGCAAACCTTGTCGCCAGAATATGGTGCATTCCGGGTGTTCCAGTATTTGACATTTCGGGCAGTGATGGCCGCGCTGACCGCCCTGTTGATCGGGCTGGCGGCAGGCCCCTACGTGATTCGCCGCTTGCGCGAGCTCAAAATCGGCCAGCCGATCCGTGGCTACGGCATGGAAACCCATTTGAGCAAAAGCGGGACGCCCACCATGGGTGGTGTGTTGATTTTGCTGTCGATTGCCATATCCACCTTGTTGTGGGTCGATTTGAGCAACCGCTTCGTCTGGATCGTCCTGATCGTGACCCTGGGTTTTGGCGCCATCGGTTGGGCTGACGATTGGCGCAAGGTGGTGCACAAGGACCCCGAGGGTATGGCTTCGCGGGAAAAGTATTTCTGGCAATCGGTGATTGGTCT
>CAJASG010000598.1 GCA_903944555.1 uncultured beta proteobacterium | reverse complement strand
GGTGGTGGGTGTGGAGGCCACCCGCGTGTTTGCCGATGGCCAAGCCATGCTCAAACGCGCGATCGAAGGCCGCTGGCTCACCGCCAACGGTGTGATTGCCCTGTACCCGGCCAATACGGTGAATGACGACGATATTGAGTTCTACACCGACGAGAGCCGAACCGAAGTCGCCCTGACCTGGTACGGCCTGCGCCAACAGACCGAAAAGCAGGAGTTTGACGACGTTGACGGCACCACCAAATTGCGCCCCAGCCGCTGCCTGGCCGACTTTGTGGCACCTAAAGATGCTATTGATTTAGGAGCTGCTCGCGCACATTCTACGAGGGCTACAGGTATAAATGGCACTCAAATCAAGGACTACGCCGGCCTGTTTGCCGTGACCGCCGGGATTGGGGCCGACAAGCGCGCAGCAGCGTTTGAAGCCGCGCACGACGACTACTCCTCCATCATGCTGAAATCCATTGCCGACCGGCTGGCCGAGGCCTTTGCCGAGTGCCTGCACCATCGGGTGCGCACCGACTTGTGGGGCTACGCGGCCGATGAAGCCTTGGCGGCCGATGACCTGATTGGTGAAAAGTACCAAGGCATCCGCCCTGCGCCCGGCTACCCGGCCTGCCCGGACCACAGCGTCAAGAAAGACATGTTCGAGCTGCTGCAGTGCCACGACATCGGCATGGGCGTGACCGAGAGCCTGGCCATGACCCCGGCGGCCAGCGTCAGTGGGTTCTTTTTGGGTCACCCCGACAGCACCTATTTCAGCGTCGGCAAGATTGGCGACGACCAGGTGCAAGACCTGGCGCGCAGGCGTAACCTGAACCCGACGGAATTGCAGCGCTTGCTGGCACCCAACCTGTAATTCGCAATAGCGCGCGTCTAACTTGGCCGGGGTCTTTACGCCACCGTTACACATTGGGCCACTGTGTGCCGGTTTCTTTGTAGACCTTGCGTGCGCTGGCACGTTGTGGATGGGTAGCCCCTGCCGCCGGTGGGGGCTGTTTGAACTTCAAGGAATGACATGACAAGCGCAGTGAATGCCCCGGGCCAGACTTTTTCAAGCTCCTCTCGTTATTTGTGGGCCGCCGTCGGCCTATTGGGCGCGGCGACTATCGCCATGGGCGCCGCATTGGTCTATGAGCGGGCCAAATCAGTACCACGCATGGCAGTGGTTGCCCTCGCACCGGAGCCGGCCTCTAACTTGGCTTTGACGCCACCCGCCAAGGTGGACCCCCCAGTTTTAGTGCCAAAAGAGGCTGTAAGCCCCGTAGTACGTGCGCAAGCAGCTCCTAAAGTTATAGCGGTCAAACCCGCTAAAACAAGCGAAACCGTTAAGAAAGCCGAATCTGCCACCCCGCCAGCGGCAGCGCCAGCGCCAGAACAGGAGTGGGTGCCACTGCCACAGGGCACAGCGCAAGCCCCCAAAGTGGTGTGCGCAGTGTGCGGCACCGTGGAATCGGTCACGCCAATTCAGCGCGAAGCAGCGGCTGGCAGTGGCGTCGGTGCGGTGGCCGGTGCGGTGCTCGGCGGCCTTTTGGGGAACCAGGTGGGCGGGGGTGACGGCAAAACCATCGCCACGGTGATTGGTGCAATCGGCGGCGGTTGGGCGGGCAACACCGTTGAAAAGCGCATGAAAAAAGAAACCGTCTACCAAGTCGAGGTTCGCATGGAAGACGGTAGTACCCGCTCCGTGGAGCAAAGCAGCGCGCCAGCGGTGGGCTCGCGCGTGACCGTGGAGGGCAATGTGATTAGCCCCGCACCAGAAGGCGCCGGCTCGGGAGCGCGCGCACTCAACTAACCTAGCCAAGGATGCGCGTGCTATCATTTTTGTCAAATCGCAAAAGGATACGCGCATGAATATGGCAACTGCAGCGCCCAATGGGCCACCGGGGGCCGACACCCCGCGCCCCGCTCCGGGCCGCCCGGAAAAGCTGCGTCTGGGTGACGTGCTGGTGCAGCAGCGCCTGATTTCGCAGGAACAGCTTCAACAAACGCTGGATTTGCAACGCACCACCGGCAAAAAAATGGGGCGCCTGCTCATTGAGACGGGCGTGATCACGGAGGAGCTGCTGGCCAACGGGCTGGCGCGCCAGTTGCGCATTCCGTTCGTCAACCTCAAGACTTTTCCGTTCCGTGCCGACGTGGTCAAACTCTTGCCCGAGTCTTCGGCACGCCGCTTCAAGGCATTGGTGCTGGAAGACAAGGGGGATTTGTTGCTGGTGGCCCTGGGCGACCCGCTGGACCTGTTTGCATTCGATGAGCTCACCCGCATTCTCAAGCGCAACATCGGCATTGCTGCGGTGCCGGAGAGCCAGCTCGCTTTGGCGTTTGACCGGTTGTACCGGCGCACCGAAGAAATCAGTGGCTTGGCACGGGCGCTGGAAAAAGACATTGGCGATGCGGTTGACTTTGGTGAGCTGACCGCTTCGGTGGGCATTGAAGGCGCGCCGGTGGTGCGCCTGCTGCAATCCCTGTTTGAGGATGCGGTGCAGGTCGGCGCGTCCGACGTGCATATCGAGCCGCAAGAGGCGGGCCTGCAAATTCGCGTACGGGTCGACGGCGTGTTGCAAACCCAAACACTGGCGGATAAGCGCATTGGTGGCGCGCTGGCGCAGCGTTTGAAGTTGATGGCGGGGCTGGATATTTCAGAAAAGCGCTTGCCGCAAGACGGTCGCTTCAGCGTGCGCCTGAAGGACAACACCATTGACGTGCGTTTGAGCACCTTACCCACCACCTATGGCGAGTCCGCTGTCATGCGGCTGTTGATCCAGGGCTCCGGCATGCGCCGGCTGGACACCATCGGAATGCCGGCCGACATGCTCAAACGCTTTCGCGAGGTGCTGACCCGCAGCGCTGGCATGGTGCTGGTGACCGGGCCTACGGGCTCGGGCAAAACCACCACGCTGTACGCCGCATTGGCAGAGGTGAACGCCGCCGAACTCAAGGTCATTACCGTGGAAGACCCGGTGGAGTACCGCTTGCCCGGCATCACCCAGGTGCAGGTCAATGACAAAATTGAACTCACCTTTTCCCGGGTGCTGCGGGCCTGCCTGCGCCAAGACCCGGATGTGATTCTGGTGGGCGAGATGCGCGACGCCGAAACGGCCGAAATTGGCCTGCGCGCCGCCATTACCGGTCACCTGGTGCTCTCCACCCTGCACACACGGGATGCGATCAGCACGCCGTTTCGTCTGCTGGACATGGGCGTGCCGCCCTTCATGGTCGCCACCTCCTTGCAAGCGGTCATTGCCCAACGGCTATTGCGCCTGAATTGCACGGAATGTGCCGCACCCCACGCCCCCTCGCCACAAGAGCAGTCGTGGCTGGATGCGATGCTTGCCCCGGGTCAGACGGTCGCCCCCAAACGTGGTTTGGGCTGCTCCGCCTGCAACGGCACCGGCTACTCTGGGCGCCAAGGCGTGTATGAACTGCTGGAGATGGACGCCGAGTTGACGCAGGCCGCGTCCCATTCGGACCCGGCAACCTTCATGAAGCTGGCGGGCGTGCGCATGCAAGGCCATACCATGGCGCACCATGCCTTGGCCCTGGTGCGGGAGGGCCGCACCTCCATGGCCGAGGCTTTGCGCGTGGGCTTTGATGTGGATGACTCCACCGAGCGAGAATAACCCGAATGGCTGTTTACACATGGCGAGGCCGCAATAGCCGGGGCGAGGCCGTTACCGGCCAACTGGAGGCCTTGACTGAAGGCGGCGTGGCCGATCAACTCATGTCCATCGGCGTGGCCCCCGTGCACATTGCGTTGGCCGAAGCGGCGAAAGATGAAGCTGGGGAAAGCTGGATTGCCCGACTGAACCGCAAACCCGTGGTGCTGGATGACCTGATGATCTTTTCGCGCCAGATGTACACGTTGAACAAAGCGGGCGTCCCCATCCTGCGCGCGTTTGCCGGCCTGGAGGCGTCCGCCACCAAGCCCGCCATGGTGGACTTGCTGAAAGACATCCGTGCTAGCCTGGACCAGGGACGTGAATTGTCCGCAGCCATGGCGCGCCACATGGACTTGTTTGGTGCGTTTTACATCTCCATGATCAAGGTGGGCGAGATGACGGGGCGCCTGACCGAAGTGTTCAAACGCCTCACCGAACATATGGAGTTTGAGCGCGATGTGCGCGAGCGCATCAAGCAGGCCATGCGCTACCCCGTGTTTGTGATGATCGCCATGGCCGTTGCTGTCGTCATTCTCAATATCTTTGTGATTCCGGTGTTTGCCAAAGTGTTTGCCGGGTTTAACGCGGAGTTGCCGCTGATTACGCGCGGGTTGCTGGGCTTTTCCAGCTGGACTCTGACCTGGTGGCCCTTGCTGGCTGCGGGTTCGGTGGGGGCGAGCGTGGGCATTAAGGCCTATTTGCGCACCCCGGACGGCCGCTACCGGTGGGACGCCCGCAAGCTCAAACTGCCTATCGTGGGCGAGATTGTGCTCAAGGCCACGCTTGCCCGTTTTGCCCGCAGCTTTGCCTTGTCAAGCCAAAGCGGTGTGCCGCTGGTGCAGGCGCTCACGGTGGTGGCGCAGACGGTGGACAACGCGTTTATCGGCAGCCGCATTGAGCAAATGCGTGACGGCATTGAGCGTGGCGAGAGCATTTCACGCTGTGCTGCGGCCACCGGTGTGTTCACCCCTGTGGTGCTACAAATGATCAATGTGGGCGAAGAAACCGGCGAGCTGGACAACCTCTTGTTTGAGATTGCCGAGATGTACGAGCGCGATACTGACTACGCCATCAAGGGCCTGTCCGCCTCCATTGAGCCCATTTTGCTGGGGGTGATTGGCGTGCTGGTGCTGTTGCTTGCGCTGGGCGTGTTCTTGCCTTTGTGGAATATGGGCTCGGCGGCCATGGGCAAGGGCGGTGGGTGATGGGTTTATCGTCTAGGCGTGTTTTGGAGTGGAGCATTCTGGCTGTCGTCGTTTTGGT
>CAJASG010000597.1 GCA_903944555.1 uncultured beta proteobacterium | reverse complement strand
GGTTAAATTGGCGGGTGATGACCTTGCGGTTGAAGTCTTCCACGTTCAGGTTGATGTCGTCTGGCGCTTTGAAAAGCTCAATCTGGTTGCGCCCGGTGTCATACACCTTGAGTTCTTCGCCCACTTTCCAGTGCATGCCGTTTTGCGACAGTTCGGTGTAAATCTGAATGGGCGGCTCGTAGTCCACCAGGTACCCATCGACCACGGCTTCGCGGTAGCTGTAGGTATAGACCGGCGTGCCAAATATCTCGGTGGTGTGCAGGGCGGGGGTGGCGGTGAGGCCGATCTTGACGGCGTCAAAGTAGTCCAGCACGCGGCGGTATTTGGAGACGTAGTCGTCAAAGCCACGAAAGCTGAGCTCGGTGTCCGACATTTCGCGGTCCAGCGTGTAGCCTCGGTGGCATTCGTCAATCACCACGCAGTCGTATTGGTCCACCGTGGGCGGGGCCACGCCGTCTGCGGGGAAGAGCACGCGGCGCATCATGCCCTGCACGGTGGCGATGTGCACAGCGGTGTCGTCGTCGGGCGACTGGGCTTGCAGCTCTTTGATGCCGAAGATGTCGGCAAAAGTTTGCAGGCGCTCCATGCGCGTGTCTTTGAACGAGTTGGCAGCCTGCTCGCCCAAGGCGGAGCGGTCCACCAAAAACAAAATGCGGCGAAAGCGCTGGGCCTTGAGCAGGCGGTAGATCAGTGCAATGCAGGTTTTGGTCTTGCCGGTGCCGGTGGCCATGGCCAGCAATATCTCACGTTGGCCCTGGCCGATGCGTTTCTCGGTTTCGCGAATGGCGGTTTGCTGGTAGGGCCGCAGCGGGAAGCCAAAGTTGAACGCAGTGTTGTCCAGCTGCGCATGCGCGCGGCCTGCATCGGTTTGCAGCAGGCTTTTGAGACCATCGGGGCTGTACCAGCCGTCCAGTGCCTGGCTGCGGTTTTCGGTTTGGCGCAGGTCACAAAACCAGATGCCACTTTTGGTGGCGAGTTGGCGCAGGTAGGGCCGGCCGTTGGCCGAGAAAACAAAAGGAATGCGGTGCTCAGACTGGTCGCCCCAGTTGCGTTCATGGAGCTGCGTCTCTGCGCTGGCGCTGAACGTGCGGCTGTAGCGCTTGGCTTGCTGTAATGCGCCGGATACATCGACGTTTTTGCGCTTGGCCTCCACCACAGCCATGGGCGTGAGGCCCTGAAACAGCACGTAATCGGCTGAGTAGCCATCACACGGCCATTCGGCAATGGCCATGTTGCGGCCCCGCTGCGGGCGGGTGCCTTTGCTGTGGCGCAGTGTGGGGGTGTCTGCCTCCCAGCCCGCCTGGCGCAACTGTTCGTCGATGATGCGGCGGGTTTCTGATTCGTCCAGCTGGACCTGGGTGGCAGCGGTGGCGGCGGACTGCAAGAATCGGTTGAACTGCGCGGCTGGCGCTGCGGCGGCGGCGGACTGCAATGCTGCGAGTTGTTCGGCAAGGCGTGCCTTGTCGGCGTCGGACTCGGTGGCGAGTTGCTCCCAGACGCTGCGCTCCTCACTCAAGGATGAAAGCTGGGTTTTAGTGGATGCCAGTTCCTGGCTGACTTGCGCTTGCTGCGCCTGGAATGCTGCTACCGCCTGTTGCAGATTGGCCAGCTCGGCATGCAGTTCTGCGCTTTCGTCTACGGGCGCCTGTGGCGGCACAAACGGGCCGGACTTGTAGGCAGCATCCTTGAACGTCCGGTGAAACCATAGGCACAGCTGCCAGCACAGCTTGAGCGTGGAGAGCGCTGCCGCGTGGTCGCCTTGCAACGCATGGTTGGCTGCGTTGCCCGTGACGCGGATTTGGTCCAGAACTTGTTTGACCTCCTTGGGCAGCACGCCCTCACCTTGCAGGCGACGAATCAGCTCGTATTGCGACTCTTCCGGGTTGGCGTAAAAGCCGGTGCGTGCTGCCAATGACTGGGCCAATAGCTCGGATAGTTGACGCAACTTGAGCAGGCTGGTGTTGGGGTCTTCGGCAAAGTAGCGCTCTGCCAGCGCGCCCAGGCGCCATAGCTGCGCTTCATACGCGCGCAGCATGTCGAAGTTGGAGCGGATGTTAGTTTTCATGTGGCGAGGTCACTGGTTTCCAGGCCTTGGGTCACCTTAATGGCTATCG
This sequence comes from uncultured beta proteobacterium, assembly GCA_903944555.1. Classification (GTDB taxonomy): domain Bacteria; phylum Pseudomonadota; class Gammaproteobacteria; order Burkholderiales; family Burkholderiaceae_C; genus Allorhodoferax. Next base: position 3,387 of record CAJASG010000597.1, on the reverse strand, counting down.
CCCTGAATAACCATTTTCGGTTAATAGAAGTTGTTGATTTATATGGGTATTTTTGTGTATCACCCAAACCGTATCGCCCAAAGTGGCTCGATATCCGCACGTTTTGTCCGATAGGCCTCATGGCGACACCGCCCAGTAGCGGCGCCAGCGCTTGTCACCTTCAAAACGCACGCTGCCTTTGGCAGTCAGCTCCTCCAAGGTGCGTTTGACTTGTTTGGGATGAATTTCGCCACCAATGCGCTGGTGGATGTCGCTGATGGCGGACTTGGGGTAGCGCGCCAAGTCCTCCTGTACCAAGGCCGCCAGGCGGTGGGGCTCTATGCGTTTGAGCGTTGTCTCACTCGTGAGCTGCAGGTTGCGCAGCAAAGCGGGGTCTACAAAATAACGTGTGGCCTGCGTGCGTCCCGCGCTTTTGACTAACCCCCATTCCAGCAGGCGTTTGAGCCACGCTTGCAGTGCTTCGGTATGGGTCAACTCAAGAGCCGTGGCCAGTTCTCGGGCGGTGAGCGCGTCTTGCTGGGTGAGCAAACCCAGGGCGATGCGTTCGCGTTGGGTGAGTTGGTAGGTTTGGTCTGCCTTGGCGATGAAGTCAATCACGGCGGGCTTGAGGATGCGCCTGCGGATGGTGACCTGCACGCGGTCGTGGGTTTCGATGATTTCGGGGACTGGCCTGCCTTGGGACAGCAGTGTTTCATAAATTTTGTCAAAGCCGCTGCCTTCTCGCTCCATCAGCTTAAGGTCATGAAACAGGCGAGCCAGGTGTTCGTTGCGGCGTACGGTGGTGTGCAACACGTTTTGCGGCGTGACGCCCAGCGGCAGTGGGCCGGGGTTAACGACTTCCAGTCGGTCGGGGTGCAAATTCAGGAAAATATCGCCACGCTGGGTGTAGGGCCGGTGCACCAGTGCGTTGACCAACAGTTCCCGAATAACCACTTCGTCAAACGCCGGAACGTACTGGCGGTAGAGGCCGTCTGGTAACTCGTAACGCTCCCGAAAATCAGGCACCTCACGCCATACGGCTTCAATCAACTCCATGGGGTTCAGCGTGTGGTCGTCCCACACCAGTTTGTTGACCTTGTCGCCATGCGCGTCGTATTTGATGAACTGGATGACCGGAGCGGTCACGATGAGCGCGCGGTGTCGCTGCTCGCCCAGGCAAAGAATGCCCAGGTGCGTGAGTAAACCGTCATGTGCCAGTTGGTAGTGGCCCAACAATTCACTGTCTGATTTTTCTTTGACCGAGGCCTTGACGCGGTCGGACACCCGCAGCGCGTTGACCACAGCTCCCAATTTTTGCAAGTCGCATTGGGAGTCTTTGACGTTCAGCGTGGTGAGTGATTCCCAGGGTAATGCGGCGCGCTCCGAAGCCAGTCTGAGCACGTCATCCCCGGTAACGGGTTTGCTCTGGTCTGCAACGCGCAAAAAGTAGCGGCCATCGGTACTGGATGCGACCGACATGGCCCGTGGAATGTCCAGTGTTATGAATTGGCCACCATTGGCAACGGTGCGAATGGAGGGAAAAACAGCAATGTTTACCGTGCATTCAGCCAACTTGCGCCGAATGGTGTCGGGAAGATCAATCGGTATGTTTTGGCTGGCAGGTGGGCTGTCTTGCCCATCTTCAATGCCAATCAGTAAGGTGCCACCAAGGGCGTTGGCGAACGCGATGCAGTCCTTCGCCAATTCGCTCCAGTTGGCGGTCTTCCCCAGCACTGCACGCAATGACTTTTTGTCGAGTAGCTGTCCTTCTTGGCTCAATGTGGGCTCCCCGGCAGTATTTGTGTTTTTGTGCGTGAATGTGGACTTCTGGCAGTGTATACACCCACCCCAATCACCAGCGGCTCAGCCAGGCGTCGTTCGCCCGCGGTCATGCGCGATACGCAAGCGCCTAGCGCCGGTATGAGAGTTGCCAATGTGTATCCCGCCCCTGAGATGGTTATATTTTTGGCCCATTATGAGCCACATCAAGACATGCGCAGATGGATAAGGGCCAAGCTGCGCTGGCTGCACTACCATCGGCAAGCCGGCGTTCGCGCTGCTGTTTTTGAATGCCATTTCCCCCGCCATTGCTATGAAAATCTGCCCCCGCCATTTGTTGTTGAGCACCTTGTTGGGCTCTGCTCTTGTTGCGCTGCCCGCTGGGGCTGCCGAGTCCAAACCTGCAGCGCCGCAAGCGGCCCAGGGCGCGGCCGCGCGCACCGTGCTGTTGGACATCAAGCCCGACCCGTGGCAGGTGCGTCGCAAGGCGGTGATTGACCTGGTCAGCACCATCCAAAAGAGCAACTACAAGGACAAGGCCGCCAGCGCCAAGTTTGAGAAATTGCTGAGCAATTTTGACAAGGACTTTGTCTCCATCACCCCGATGGAGGGCATGGACCTGCAGCGCATCTACTACGTGCCGCTGTCCAAGCCGGTGGAGATGGAAAGCAACCTGGGCGTGGTGGTGGCACTGGCCACGCTGGGCTGGTACGACGCCCTGCGCTTTGCCGACGCCAGTGGCCGTGCCGAGATTGAGAAGAATGAGAGCTTCTTCCTGCGCGCCTACACCGCCCCCGGTGGCAAGGGGCTGGAGGACGTGGTCGCCTTCCTGAAGGACAAGCCGCTGGAGGCGGCGCGTGCCGTCAAGGCCGGTACGGACGCGGCCCGCACGGTGCTGGGCCGTGGCGTGCACTACGACGTGCAGTGGCCCGCCTCCTACGGGCTGTTGCGCTCGCAGTGTGCCTTGCAGGACAACAAGAACTGCGCCCGCCCCACGCCCTTAGCCCAAGACCAATGGCCCGCCGCCTTTGAAGAAGCGGTGGCCACCGCCACCCGCTACTACCGCGACAACAGCAAGCCCCAAGCGAAGTGAACACTATGCTCAAACTGACCCTCACCGACTTCACGCTCGAACACTTCATGGAGCACTACTGGCAGCAAAAGCCGGTGGTGATCCGCCAGGGGTTCAAAAACTTTAAAGACTTGATCAGCCCCGAAGACCTGGCGGGACTAGCGTGTGAGGACGAGGTGGAGTCGCGCCGCGTGTTCAAGACGGACGACAAATGGCAAGCCGAGTTTGGCCCGTTCCAGACCTATGACCATCTGGGCAAAACCGGCTGGTCCCTGATCGTGCAGGCAGTGAACCACTGGTCGCCCGAGGTGGCCGAGCTGGTCAAACCTTTTGCGTTCATTCCCAAGTGGCGGCTGGACGATGTGATGATCAGCTACTCCACGCCCCAAGGCGGCGTGGGCCCGCACATTGACCTGTACGACGTGTTCATCTGCCAGGGCTCGGGGCGGCGCAACTGGCGGGTGGGCGACAAGGGTGCGCACCGTGAATTTGCCGCGCACGCGGCACTGCTGCATGTGGACCCGTTCGAAGCCATCATCGATGTGGAGTTGCTGCCC
>CAJASG010000596.1 GCA_903944555.1 uncultured beta proteobacterium | reverse complement strand
GGGAACTGGCTGAGCAAAGCACATGTCGCCTGTATGCCGTTGACATGTGGCATGTTGACATCCATGACAACCACATCGGGGGTTAACTGTGCGACGGTTTCCTGAATCCTGGCTCCGTCCCCTAGCTCGCCGACCACTTCAATCGTCGGATCCTGGTCAAGAAGCAAGCGCAGTGTTTCACGGAACATGGAGTGGTCATCGACCAGCAAAACCCGGATCACCATTGCAGAACCATCAGTCACCATTCCCACTCCCTAAACCGGTTGTTGGCGATGCAGGTATACGCAAAACCGCGTCAACTTCGGTTGGTTAGATTATTGATTTTGAGAGGGCAAAGAGTTGAGCTTTATCAACGCCAGGATGCGTTACCGTTCCTGCAGGCGAGATAGGTATTCCACCAATGCACCAATGCGTTTGGAAGTGCTGTGTTCAGAAGGTGGTGTGTTGTCTGTCCGGTATAGCTGCCCCCAAACCGGCATTTCGCGCGCGCCATGAGGACCAATTTCTGTGTCCGTTCGTCCATCAACCGTTGCCCATACCCGTTGACTCGGGAAGACCCCGCCATTGCGTTTGGTCAAAGTAGTCAGGTCCGACGGTGCTTTCACAAGGTACTTCTGCAGAGCGCCATCCCCCTTTGCTGCAGTGCCATGGCAACTGGCGCAGCTTGACTCGTACTCCATTTTTCCAAGGTCCACTGCATTTTGTGCATAAACGGTACTGCCGCACAGCGACGATACCAAAATGATCTGCACCACACCTGCTTTTGTCTGCTTCATGATCAACTCTCCCGCATTTGAAATTGCCATTGAAGCGTCCAGTCTGGCACTGAAGTGATCAGCAGGATTGCGTTTTGTCTAGTGCACGTCACTTGCAGTGCGGTCCGCACTGTCATGAATGAAATTGCTCAGTGCCTCAAGACTTGGAATGCTGATGTCGCGGCGTCCTTTTTCGTTGAAACGAATCACACCGCACCGGGATAGCCTTGATAGCGCGCGGCTCACTGACTCCAGCCGTAGCCCTAGATAATTGCCTATATCCGCCCTGGACATGTGCACGTTGATTTGATCGGTTCGCATCCCGCGCTCGGCAAGGGAGTGGGCCCATTGCAATAAAAAATCTGCGACACGGGCGTCGGCTGACAAGGTGCCCATGGACAAAGCCGCGTCGCGATTTCGCGCCAACTGCGCGCTGATGGCTGCAAGCACCAAGCGCATCAATATGGGCTCTTTAGCACTCGCCTGCAGCAAGGCGTCATACCGGATGGACCAAACTTCACCACTGTCCAGCGCCACGGCGGAGCAGGCATGGAATCCGGATGGAATTCCATCAAACCCCAACCAGTCCCCCTTGAACTGCAGACCGGCGGATTGCTCGCGTCCGTCGGCACTCAGGTTGACAATCTTGAACAGTCCCACACTGACAAGGTACAGGGTGTCAAACACCTGGCCACACTGGTAGATCTGATCATTCGCCAGCACTTTTCGCCTGCCGAATTCAAGGTACTGCTCCATCAGTGCAAGAGACTCCCGCCAGAAAGATTTGGTGGGTGCACCATTCCTATTTGGCGTCAGTGTCGTTTGAGTTGGGTTCAGTGCACCAAGGTCACAGGCGCGCGCGTCGTAGCGCATCCCTCTGGCCGGTTCATGCATGGGAGAACTCAAAGCGACAGATGGATGTACATGTAATGTGGGCGTGGTCATAGTGGGGCACCAAAGTTAGTCGCAACAGATACACACAGGCGAAACGCCTGTTCCTTACGGGTACAGCGTATCGAACGACGCGGTGGTAATGAATACCCGAAAAAGCGCAAAGCGAATACCTGACTCTGGGTATTTATGCGCAGCCACCCGTGCTCTACCACGGTGGCAATGCACCAGGTATCGCGACGCATTCGGTGTGTTTGATTTTTCTCAAGGTTCAGCCATGTGCGGGGGCTACTCTGCGCCCAAGAATTTACTTTTTCTATTGGAGGCAATGTCATGAAAAACGATTCGGAGTTGAAACGCGATGTGCTGGCAGAGTTGTCGTGGGACCCGCTGGTTCCCGAGACCAGGGTGGGTGTTGCTGTGACGGATGGCGTGGTGACCCTAACCGGGCACCTCGACTCCTACGCCGAGAAAATTGCCGCAAAACGGGCGGCACAGCGTGTCAGTGGTGTGAAGGCGATTGCCCTGGAGTTGAATGTGATTCCGGTTGGCGTGCACCAACGCAGTGACACGGAAATCGCCGAAGCCATTGAACATGCTTTGAGTTGGAACACCTCGGTGCCGCAGAACCGGATCAAGGTGCTGGTGGAAAAAGGGTGGGTCACTTTGAGCGGGGAGCTCGACTGGAATTTTCAGCGGCGAGTGGTTGAACGATTGGTCCGGCCACTGAAAGGCGTGATCGGCATCACTGACGACATCCGATTGAAGGGGGTGGCCGTGCCTGTGAACTTGTCCCACCGGATTGAGGAGGCACTGACGCGGCAGGCCACGCGGGAGGCAAAGCGCATTGAGATTGAAGTGGACGGCAGTGTCGTGACTTTGCGCGGACACGTGCATTCCTGGGCCGAACGCAATGCCGCCGAGGGGGTGACATGGTCGGCGCCCGGCGTGAGCCGTGTCAACAATCAGCTGACCTTTGATGCGTAGTTCGCGTCGCGGTTACGCCTTGATTTTCATTTCAAAAATCGGATAAAGGGGCCTCGAATGACGACTCAGCTCAAGGACTTCGCCAGCACGGTGGTTGCGGTGGTGGAGTTGGAGACCAGCGCCCTGGTGGTGGCACAGGTGATGCGTAAGCACCACGTGGGGGCTCTGGTGGTGATTGATGCGGTGGAGAAAAGCAGACCGGTTGGCATCGTCACTGATCGTGATTTGGTGCTGGAGTTGATGGCTGAGGGGCTAGACCCTGCGGTGTTTACGGCGGGCGACATCATGTCCGTTGATCTTGTGCTCGCAAGTCCTGACATGGATGCCCTGGACGCGGTGCAGCTGATGAATGCACACCAGTTGCGTCGGCTGGTCATTGCGGACAATGCGGGGCGTCTTGTCGGTATTGTGACCATGGAGGACGTGCTTGAATTGTTGGCGCGCGAAATTGCAAATCTTGCGGGTGGGCTTGTGGGTGCGAAGGACCGGGAGAGTCGACAGCGCGCGTAGCGGGAAGATTATTCGCCCCGGTTTCTTATGCGATTTCGCAACGGGGTTGCGGGTGCAGCCTTCTACTCTTCAACCTACGAGGTGAATTGGGGGTGTGAATGGAGCAAGTCTCAAATCCGCAAAAAGACCAGGGTGCACCGCCCGCTGTCGGCCCCATTCCAGGGGATGCGTTGATTGTAGTACCGG
>CAJASG010000595.1 GCA_903944555.1 uncultured beta proteobacterium | reverse complement strand
GTGAAAAAACACCTGGAGCGCATTTTTGTGAAGATGGGCGTGGAGACTCGCACTGCGGCTGCGGTGCGGGTTTCCACGCCGAGTTTGACAAACACACGCTCCAGGTGTTTTTTCACCGTCATGGGGCTGCTGCCCAAGATATCACCAATATCCTTGTTGGTCTTGCCCTTGACCACCCAGTACAAGGCCTCGGCCTCGCGCGGGGTGAGCTTGAAGCTCAGGGCGATGGCCTCGATCACGCTTTCGTCCGACACCTCCTGCATGATGATGAGCCAGTCGCCCCCACCGTCCGAGTCGCCGATTTGCTGATGCAAACGAAACGTCAGCCGCTTGGGGCCTGCTTCGATACTCAGGCGCGGTGGCTCTGTCTGTGTTGGCGTCTGCGGCTGCTCCACATGGCGGCGCAACCATGTCAACACCGGCTCTGGCGTGGCCGGAGCTTGCACGCCGTAATAGCGCAGCAACAGATCCCGCGCCAGCGGGGTTTGCCACATCAGCTTGCCATCGCTCACGCGCACTGTGATGCTGGCGTAACCAAAAGCATCCAACGCATTGCGGGTCTGGCGCTTTTCGCGCGCACCCTGCAGGTGCACCTGCATACGGGCCAGTACTTCTTTGGGTTTGATGGGCTTGGTCACATAGTCCACGCCGCCCGCCTCCAGCGCGGCGACCAGGTACTCGGTCTCGGTCAGTCCGGTCATGAAGATGATGGGGATGTGTGCGGTCTGGGGGTCAGCCTTGAGGCGCCTCGCCACTTCAAAGCCGTCCATGCCGGGCATCATGGCGTCCAGCAGCACGATGTCGGGGCGCACTTGCGCAGCGCGCTGCAAGGCGGCCTCCCCGTGGGTGGCCACCAGCACGGTGTAACCGGACTCATCCAGTGCATCGTGCAACACGGCAAGGTTGTCGGGCACGTCGTCCACGATGAGGACCACATCGCTGTTGGCGCGGTCCAGCCTCTGGTCCAGCGTGTGGGCGTTGTTGCTATTTTTCATGCAAGCCTTGTTGGAGTTGCAGGCCCAGGGCCTCAAATTGGAATTGCCGTGCCAAGTCGCGCATCGCGGCAACAAAGGCCGCACTGCGCGGCTGACCTGCCTCAATGTCATCCAGTGTGTTCATGATGCCCCGGTAGTAGCCCAGACCAACGACGGCGACCAAGTCCTCCAACGACTGGCGCTGCGGATACACCCACGCGGCAAGGTTGGGCAAGGCTTCCGTGTGCGTGTCCGCAGCAGCCTGCTGGGCGGCATCCAGCCACGTCAGGCGCAAGCGCCGCTCCAACCAGTCCAGCAGTTCTGAGTGGCGCACCGGTTTGAGAATAAAGTCTTCACTAGGGATGCCGACATCGTTGTCCAGACCTTTGTCAAACGCATTGGCCGACACAATGGCAATGCTGGCGGCACGGACCAGCGGCGCACCACTGCGCTCCAGTGCGCGCACGCGGCGCAGCGTCTCCCAGCCGTCGATCCCCGGCATCGCCAGGTCCATGAAGATCACGTCGGGCTGGTAGCCCGAGGCAAGCAGGTCCATGCAGTCATACCCGTTGGCCGCAGTACGCAGCTCAAAGCCCAGCGGCTGCAGCACATGGACCAGCAACTCGCGGTCGGCCTCTTCGTTGTCGACCACCAGCACCCGCCTGCGGGGGCCCTCGTAGCCGGTGCGGGACTTGCGCCGTACAAGGGCCTGCGGCCCATCCACTCCCCCCGATACGGGACTGCCCGCCACCGGGACCCGGTGCACTTCGGGTAAAAATAGTTTGACTTTGAACAAGGAGCCCTCTCCCAGCGTGCTGCTCACCTTGAGCTCCCCGCCCATCAGGTCCGTCAGCATCTTGGCAATTGTCAAGCCCAGGCCTGAGCCGGGGGCAGTGGACCCCGCCGTGTTGGCGCGGGTGAAGGGCTCAAAAATGCGCTCATGTTCGAGCACGGACAAGCCGGGCCCGGTGTCCTCAATGTCGATCGTTGCCATCTCCCGCGCATAGCGCACCCGAAACGTGATCTGCCCGCTGCTGGTGAACTTGATGGCGTTGCCCAACAGGTTGATCAAAATCTGGCGCACCCGCTTCTCATCGGCGCGCACGACCATCGGCAAAATGCTGCCTTCCTCAAAGTGAAAGGCCAGGCCCTTGGCATGTGCTTCCAGCTCAAACATGCTGGCAATTTCCTGGACGAAGTCGGCAAAGTGCATGGGCTTGACCGTGAGCGTGAGCTTTCCACTCTCAATGCGTGCAATGTCCAGCGTGCCTTCAATCAGTGACAGCAAATGCTCCCCGCCCCGCTTGATGACGCTCACCGCCTGCTTGCGGTGCGGGGGGATGGAGGCATCTTCCCCCATCAACTGCGCGTAGCCCAAAATGCTGTTCAGTGGCGTGCGCAACTCGTGGCTGATGGCGCTGATGTAGCGGCTCTTGGCCTGGTTGGCTTGGTCTGCGGCCTGCTTGGCCTGCTCGGCTGTTTTTCGGGCTTCGTCGGCCACACGTTTGGCGTCCTGCAAGGCCTTGTCGGTTTGGCGATGGGACTCAATTTCGCGAACCAGCAAATGGGTTTGCCGGTTCGACTCCTCTTGCGCCACCTGCCGGCTCTTGTGCGCCAGCACCACCCACCACGCCACCAAACCGGCGATGACCGTGAGCGCCATATAGGCTTTGAGAAAACCAGAGCGCAGCGCCTCCTGGGGTGCCCACAGCACCTCGGTATCGGTCACGGCCAGCGCCAATGCCCGCAGCTCCTGGTGGTAGAGCAAACCGAACACGCTGGCCAACAGCGGCGCGACCACCAGCATGAGCAGCAGAAAGTAACCAAGCCCCGTATCTAAATACGGCCACACCCTTTTGGGCAGCACCCAGCGCAAGGCGGCCGACCACTGGCTTGACAGGTTGGCGTGGGGTTTGCACAGGTCGCCACACCGCGCATCCAGCGTGCAGCACAAGGAGCAGATGGCCCCCTGGTAGGCAGGGCAATGGGCCATGTCAGGCCCCTCGTACTCACGCTCACAAATCACACAGCGCTGGAGCGTGTAGCGCTGCAAGGGTTGGTAGGTGCCCTGGCCCATGGCCGCGTCTTGAGTGGGCTCATCGCTTTGGCGCGCGATGTAGTACTTGCCTTGGGTGGCCCAGGCAATCAGCGGAGCGGTGACCAGCGCCGTGCCCAGCGCGATCACCGCCGAAAAGGCTTGCGCCAAGGGTCCGAACAAGCCCAGATGCGCCGCCACCGACAGCACCGAGGCCAACGCCATGGCTCCCACCCCCACCGGGTTGATGTCGTACAAATGCGCCCGCTTGAACTCAATCCCCGGAGGCGACAGGCCCAATGGCTTGTTGATGACCAGATCAGCCACCACCGCCATCATCCAGGCAATGGCGACGTTGGAGTACAGGCCCAGCACATCACCCAGCGCCTGAAAGACGTTCATCTCCATCAGCATGGCCGCAATCAGCGTGTTGAACACCACCCACACCACACGCCCCGGATGGCTGTGCGTGAGCCGTGAGAAAAAGTTGGACCACGCCAGTGACCCGGCATAGGCATTGGTGACGTTGATTTTGAGCTGGGAAACCACCACAAACAACGCCGTCGCGGCCACCGCCCAGCCGTAGTGGGGGAAGACGTATTCATAAGCGGCTAGGTACATCTGGTTGGGGTCCACGGCGCGGTCGGCGGGCACAGAGTGGCTGATGGCCAGGTAGGCCAGGAGCGCACCACCCAGCATTTTGAGCACCCCCAAAACCACCCAGCCCGGCCCACCCACCAGCACGCTCCACCACCAGCGGCGCGTATTGGCACTGGTTTGCCGCGGCATGAAGCGCAGGTAATCGGCCTGCTCCCCCATTTGGGTCATCAAGGCCACCCCCACCGTCAGGGCTGCACCAAACAAGGGCAGACTAAAACCCGCATCGGTGCCACGCTCCCCGATGTAGTGCACCACCCCGGTGAATGCACCAGGATCGCGCATCAGCACAAAACCGTAGGGCACGATCAGCATCAGCAACCACAGCGGCTGGGTCCAGATCTGCAAGCGGCTGATGGTGGAGACCCCGTGCGTCACCAGCGGAATGACCACCAGGGCGCAAATCAGATAGCCCCAGGTGGGCGGGATGTTCAGCGCCAGCTCCAGCGCGTAAGCCATCACCGCCGCCTCCAGCGCAAAAAAGATGAAGGTGAACGAGGCGTAGATCAACGAGGTGAGCGTGGAGCCGATGTAACCAAAGCCCGCGCCCCGCGTGAGCAAATCCATGTCCACCCCATAGCGGGCGGCGTAGATGCTGATCGGCAGGCCCGCCAGAAAGATGATGAGCCCAGTGGCCAAAATGGCCCAAAACGCGTTGGTGAAGCCGTACTGCACCAGCAGCGTGGCGCCCACCGCTTCCAGAATGAGGAAGGAGGCGGCGCCAAAAGCCGTGTTGGCCACCCGCCATTCAGACCACTTGCGCGAGTGTTGTGGTGCAAAACGCAGGGCGTAGTCCTCCATCGTCTCGCTGGCCACCCAGTTGTTGTAATCGCGCCGGATTTTGACCACCCGTTGGGGTGACGTAGGCGGAGGCGAGATGGATGGGTTTTCGTTGTGCACAGCGGCTTGGTGCAGATTTCATGCCATGGCGCACACACCAGGCTGGCGAGCCGCAGAGCGGGGGTGAGCGCCGCCGTTCGTGTCCCCCGCCTGCGGTGCGGGCTCCTCCTTGACCTCACTTTGGCGCTCACCCCCACTCTGC
>CAJASG010000594.1 GCA_903944555.1 uncultured beta proteobacterium | reverse complement strand
CTGCTGGATACGGAGGGCGCGCCATCATTCAAGCCAGGGAGCGCGGCGCGGCCGGCGAGCCAAATTTGCATGTAGATGCGACCGCCCTTGGCGTGCACGGCGCTGGTTACATCCTTCCAGGCGGCAATTTGCGCGTCGGAGTAAATGCCTGGCTCGGCGTAAAAGGCCGAGGTATTGGGAGCCACCATGGTGCACTCGGTAATCAGCAGGCCACCGCTGGCGCGCTGGGCGTAGTACTCGGCCATCAGCGCGTTGGGCATGTGCCCGGCATCGGCGCGGGTGCGCGTGAGGGGCGCCAGCAGGATGCGGTTGGGGAGGGTGGTTGCGCCGAGTGTGAGTGGATTAAATAACATGGTCTAAAAGTAGGTGAGTGCAAAGAGGAGGGCTGTACGGTAACAGTCCGGGGAGCAATGGCAATATGGTGGGGTTATTGCAAAGTGCAATAGGCCAGCCGTTAAAGCGCTGAGCCCGGCTCACTCAAAAGTTGAGCTCGGTAAGATTGTCAGAACCCAACGCAAATATTTCATGAACGATTCCCTTTTCTACCCCATCGGTGTTTCTGGTCAACGGTGGGGCGCAGCAGAGCTGGCGCAGTGGCGTGCGTGCCATGTGCTCCAGCGCAGCTATGCGATGGACGTGCTGACTTCCGTGGACCACCTGCGCGACCGCTTTGACGTGGTGCCCTATGGCGAAGTGGCGTATGCAAACGCCCGCTTTCCCCTGATGGCCATCCGTAGCCGCAACTGGCAGAGCAGCTTGCCCACCGTGCTGCTGACCGGCGGTGTACACGGTTATGAAACCAGTGGCGTGCACGGTGCGCTGCGCTTTGTGCAGACGCAGGCGGCAAGCTATGCAGGCCGGGTGAACCTGTTGGTGGTGCCCTGCGCGAGCCCCTGGGCCTATGAGCGCATCCAGCGCTGGAATTTTGATGCCGTTGACCCCAACCGGTCGTTTCGCGAGAGCAGCCCAGCGCAAGAATCAGCGGCGCTGATGCGCCTCATTGCGCCCTTGCGCGGGCAGTTTGCCGCCCACATCGACCTGCACGAAACCACCGACACCGACGAGTCCGAATACCGTCCGGCAGTGGCCGCACGCGATGGCAAGCCGTTTGAGCCCTGCACCATCCCCGACGGCTTCTATCTGGTGGACGACGCGGCCAACCCGCAGCCGGAGTTCCAGCAGGCCATCATCACAGCCGTGGAACGCGTGACGCACATTGCGCCTGCCGATGCGCAAGGTGGCATCATCGACTCACCGCTGGTGGCGCATGGGGTTATTGAATACGAAATGCTGGCGCTGGGACTGTGCGCCAGCATTACCGGCGCACGCTACACCACCACCACCGAGGTCTACCCCGACAGCCCGCGCGCCACCCCGGAGCAGTGCATCGCCGCGCAAGTGGCGGCGGTGTGTGCTGGGCTGGATTTTGTGTGCGAAATGGGCTAGCCGTGAACTTTTTAGGCCAGGGTGGGTGACAAATGCAACAGGCAACCGTTGCCCGCCATCGTCAGTCGATAGGTTGAAATGGTCTTGCCATCAGCAACCACTGTCACACGCTCCAGGACACCTTTTGCGACCATGAAATCCAGCATTTCTGTGGTCACTTCGTGAAATTTTGCCCTCGCCGCAATTTCAGCCAGCGTTGCAACACCTTTGAAGGAATACAGAGCCCGCATTGCCATGGCCTCGGCTTCAGAAATTTTGGGCATGGGACCAGCGTACGCAGGGCATTGCTGGAGCGGGAATTTGCCGTAGACGCTTTTGTACGATTCCTGAATGGTGGCGATGTCTGAGTCTTTATCGCCGGTCAGTTGGAAAGCGTGAAAGACACCGCTCTCCTTGGTCCGGTAGTCCACTTTGGCCAGAAAAATCGGCAAGCCGCAGTCTTGCGCCACATGGTAAAAGCCGGTCTTCCAGGATGCGACTTTTTCGCGTGTGCCTTCGGGTGTAAACAGGAAAAATATGCGGCTTTCCTTGTGGCGCTCGACAAATTGTTTGATTTGCGCCACCTGACCCTGGCCCTTGGACGATCGGTCGATCGGAATCCCGCCAAACCACAAGACAATGGGCCCAACGAAGGGCATTCGACACCAACTTTCCTTGATGGAAAAGTAGATCTTGATGTCGAAAATGATGGCGGCCCCCAGTGCATAAATAATGTCCCAGTTGGACGTATGGGGTGCGGCGATGGTGATGCCGGCGCCTTCAGGTGCAGATGGGGTGGTCTTCCAGCCGGTCAATTTAAACCAGGTCGAAAACACAAATTTAAGTACAACCTTGATAAATTCGACATCGAAAATTGTGCGGTCGCGAATTTCAGGCTTGGATTTTTTGATCATAAAAACACCACATGGGCGGTGAGGATGCTCAACCGCATGCAAAAGAGTATCGCATTTGTGGCTGTCTAGTTTTGCGAAAGTACCGCGGGCAGGCGTGGTCTTTTTTGAGGTTCACCGGCGCTCCGCAACTGCTGCAATGGATCACGGTCACCCGCTTGGCGATGTCGTCAATCTTGGGTTGGGTCAGCAAACGCACAAGCCCCGTCTCTCCGTTGTTCATGCAACAGCCTGAACAGATCGGCCACCGCTGCGGCGGATAACTTCAAATTCTCTTGCGAATCAATCCACATGCCCTGGCAGTGAAAGCACAGGTCCAGCTCAACGGGTTTGCCGTGGTTGCCGGGCAATGCGTGCATCTGCATGGCAGAACGGCACGAGGGGCAGGGGGTGGAAGTTGATGTGACCATTTTCTGGATTCCTCTGGACTTGCGGCCAATTTCACCCAAAATTCAACATCATGCGGGTTTGCAGCTTTGCGAAGTTGAACCAGCTACCTTCAAGTGCTGCCACGCACCAGTAGCGCATACCCAAGGTCAACACAAGGCGTGTCAATCGGCTCGCCCCGCATCAAGGCCAGCAGCATCGTCGCGGCAGCATTGCCAATCTCGGCACGCGGCGTGCGCACGGTGGTCAGCGGAGGAAGCATCTGGTCGCTGCCGGTTAGGTCGTTAAACCCGACTACTGCTACGCGTTGTGGCACTGAAATGCCCAAACGCAGGGCGGCTAGTAGCGCACCCTGGGCCAAGTCATCGTTGCAGAAAAATATTGCATCTACCGCGGGCTGCTGGCCCATGATCTGCTCAAACATGCGGGCACCCAGTGAAATGGAGGAGGGCGCGGGGTTCAGCCACTCCAGCGTCGCGTCATACAAACCGGCGGTCCGCAGGGCTTTGCGCCAGCCGTCCAGACGCTGCAGCGTGCGCGGGTCCAGCTGGGCAGCGGCAAAGGCAATGCGCCGGTAGCCTTTGGTCAGCAAATGGCGGGTCATCTCTTCGCCAGCATCGGTCTGGGAAAAGCCCACGCTGTACACCCCAGGCGCGCCCGATGCTTCCATCAGGTGCACACAGGGTACGCCGCTTTGGGCGATCAGGTTGCGGGTGGCGTCGTTGCGCTCAAACCCCGTTACCAGGAGCCCGGCCGGGCGGTGCAGCAGTTGCTCGCGCAGCAGCATCTCTTCTTCGGCCGGGTCGTAATGGGTCACACCAATCAATGTTTGGTAGCCACCCTGGCGCAGGGTGCGCTGAATGCCCTCCAGCAGGTCCACAAACAGCGCGTTGGACAGCGCTGGTATCAGCACCGCCACATGCGAACCCACGCCCGATGCCAAGGCGCGCGCTGCCGGGTTGGGCAGGTAGCCCAGCTTGGTGACCGCGGCCTGCACCCGGGCCACCAACTCCGGGTCCACCGCGCGCTCACCACGCAACGCGCGCGATACGGTGATGGGGCTGACACCCGCTGCGTGCGCCACATCGGCCAATGTGATGCGGCCGGTGGCACGGGATTTGACTGCGCTAGGTTTCATGAATGGCCCCAATTAGGGTAACTACCGATTAGTACTTTGGAAAGGTTGGCATAGGATAGCGCTATCCCAAGACGAATGACAGACGGGCAATCCCTTAGTCGAAAATTTTTCTTGAACTTAGGCGATTGCAAAACCTGTCAATCGTCTTTTATTTGAAAACATGGGATAGCGCTATCCAATAGAGGTGAATGAAGACGATGGAACCGATTGTGATCATGGGTGTGGCCGGTTGCGGCAAGTCCAGCCTGGGGGCTGTAGTGGCACAGGCTACCGGTTTGCCGCTGGTGGAAGGCGATGACCACCACAGCGCTTCCAACCGCGAAAAGATGCAAAGCGGCGTGCCGCTGACCGATGCCGACCGAGATGGCTGGCTCACCACGCTGTGCGAGCAGCTGCGTGCCCACCCGCTGGGCGTAGTGATGACTTGCTCGGCGCTCAAACGCGCCTACCGCACCGGACTGCGCCAGGCTGCACCCGCCATACGGTTTGTTTTTATGGACATTGACCGTGAGCAGGCACAGAGCCGGGTGGCGGCGCGCGCACACGCCCACATCTTCCCCTCCACGCTGGTGGACAGCCAGTTCGCCACGCTGGAGTCGCCCGTGGGTGAGTCGGGCGTGCTGCGGGTGGACGCCCGGGCGGCATTGACACAACTGCAGGCCGAGGTAACGGCTTGGGTGAACCACAAGGAATACACATGAGTCACGCAACGCACACACCTGCGCCCATCGGGCGCTTCCAGCACATCACCAACACGCTGATGGCTGCGTGCCTGGGCGTGATGGCCCTGTCCGTCTTCATCAATGTGGTGCTGCGCTACGGCTTTGGCAGCGGCGTGGCGGCCAGCGAAGAGCTCTCGCGCCTGTTGTTCGTGTGGATGGTCTTCATCGGCGCCACCGCAGCCTACCCGGCGGGCGAGCACATGGCCTTCACCAGCTTGGTGGGTCTGCTCAAAGACAAACCGCTACCCATGAAGATCATGTCCAGCCTAATTCGCATCGCCGTCATCCTGGGCTGCGCCCTGGTGGGCTGGGGCGCGTGGCAACAGGTGGTGGTGGGGCTGGACAGCAAGTCGGTCGTGCTGGGCTACCCCACGGCCCTGCTGCCCCTGCCGGCCCTGCTGTGCACGGGCGCAATTGGCGTGATGGCGCTGGTCGAACTGATCCAACAAACACCGCTGGACCTCGGTCACGGCGCAGAAGTCGAGTAATTCATGATGAGCAACGAAGGTCTGGCATTTATCGTTTTCTCCGCCGGCATGCTGGTGCTGATGGGTATTGGCATGAACATGGCGCTGGCGCTGGTGCTCACTGGCGCGGGCATGGCCTGGGTGCTGGGGTTCTGGGACACCCAACTACTGGCGCAAAACCTGGTGGCCGGGGTGGACAGCTTTCCGCTGCTGGCGGTGCCCTTCTTCATTCTGGCTGGTGAGCTGATGAACAGTGGCGGCATCAGCCGGCGCATCATCACCATGGCGCAGGCGTGGGTGGGGCATATCCGCGGTGGTCTGGGCTATGTGGCCATTGGCGCTGCGGTGCTGATGGCCAGTATGAGCGGCTCGGCCCTGGCCGACACAGCCGCGCTGGCGACCATTCTGATGCCCATGATGCGCCAACAGGGCTACCCCATGCACACGTCGGCGGGGCTGATTGCCTCGGGCGGCATCATTGCGCCCATCATCCCGCCGTCCATGCCGTTCGTAATTTATGGGGTCACCACCAACACCTCGATTTCGGCGCTGTTTGTCTCCGGGATTGTGCCGGGCCTGATCATGGGCGCAGGATTGATCGTCGCCTGGCGCTGGGTGCTGCGTGACTTGGTGCTGCCCCAAGGCACCGCCTTGCCGATGAAAGAGCGTCTGCGCGCAACGGTCAAGGCCTTCTGGGCCATGCTAATGCCCATCATCATCATTGGCGGCATGAAGACGGGTGTGTTCACCCCTACCGAGGCCGCCGTAGTGGCGGCGTTCTATGCACTGGTCATCGCCCTGTTTGTGCACCGCGAAATGAAAGTGGTTGAGGTCTATGGCGTGCTGGTGCGCGCCGCCAAAACCACGGCCATCGTTATGTTTCTGTGTGCCGGTGCGCAGGTGGCCAGCTACATGATTACGCTGGCCGATCTGCCCGCCACGCTCACCGGTTGGCTAGGCCCGCTGGTGGAAAGCCCGCGCCTGCTGATGGTGGTGATGATGCTGGTGCTCATCGTCATCGGCACGGCGCTAGACCTGACCCCCACCATCCTGATCTTTGCGCCGGTGATGCTGCCCATTGCCGTCAAGGCCGGCATTGACCCGGTGTACTTTGGCCTGATGTTTGTGCTCAACGGCGCCATTGGCCTGATCACGCCGCCGGTAGGCACGGTGCTCAATGTGGTGGCCGGTGTGGGCAAGCTGTCCTTGCACCAGGTGATCAAGGGTGTGAACCCGTTCCTGTTCACTTACTCTGTAATTCTGTTTTTGTTCGTTCTGTTCCCCCAAATCGTGACTGCGCCGGTGGCGTGGATGCGGTGAATTTTTTAACCCAGGAGACCTCCCATGACCTTTCTTCGTCGCACCCTCATCGCGGCCACCACTGCAGCCCTGCTGGGCGCATCGTTTAGTGCCCTGGCGCAGGACATCAAACCCCGTCTGATCCGCTTTGGCTACGGCCTCAACGAGCAAAGCAACCAGGGTCGCGCGGCCAAAGTTTTTGCCGACGCGGTGGACAAGGCCTCGGGTGGCAAGATGAAAGTGCGTGCCATTGGCGCAGCCGCACTGGGCCCCGACACGCAAATGCAGCAGGCCCTGATTGGCGGCGCGCAGGAAATGATGGTCGGGTCGACTGCCACACTGGTCGGCATCACCAAGGAGATGGCGCTGTGGGACACACCTTTCCTCATCAGCAATGCCAAAGAGGCTGACATCCTGCTGGATGGCCCAATTGGCGACAAAATCCGCAACAAGCTGCAGGAAAAAGGCCTGGTGGGCCTGGCCTATTGGGAAAACGGCTTTCGCAACCTGACCAACAGCAAGCGCGCCATCAACACCATGGAAGACCTGCAGGGCGTGAAGCTGCGCGTGATGCAGAACAACGTTTTTCTGAGCAGCTTCCAGACCCTGGGAGCCAATGCCGTGCCCATGGCCTTCTCCGAACTGTTCAGCGCGTTGGAGACCAAGACGGTGGATGGCCAGGAAAACCCGTTCAACACCATCCTGTCAAGCAAGTTCTACGAAGTGCAAAAGTACATGACGGTGACCAACCACGTCTACAGCCCCTGGATCGTCACGGTCAGCAAAAAGTGGTGGGACCAGCTTTCCAAAGACGAGCAAAAGGTGCTGATGGACGCAGCCAAAGTCAGCCGCGACTTTGAACGCAAGGACACCCGCGATGAAGCCACCCGGGCCATCGGCGACTTGAAAGCCAAGGGCATGCAGATAAATGAGTTGTCGCCCGCAGAGTCGGCCCGCATGCGCGACAAGCTGACCAAGGTCTACGCCTTGATTGCGGCCGACGTCGGCATGGACCTGTGGAACGAAACCCAGGCCGAACTGGTGAAGATCCGCGCCAAGAAGTAGGCAAGTAGCTAAAACGAAGCCCCGGCTCGCTCAAGAAGGCTATCTGGTCGAGTCAGGCTTCAGAAAATCCCCAGACGTTATTTGCTGCAAGCCTTCGGTTGGTCGGTTGTAAATATAGATCCAGGAAGTCAGTGTGCGGCGGTCCGTCAAAGTGACGCTGCGCCGCTCCCTTACATATTCGGTTGGCGCTTCAAAACCGGGGCCGCATTCCTCATACTTATCAAGTAGCGGGAGGATAGATTCGGGTTCAATTATTTCGTACACCTCGCCAAACACTTTGTCCGCTGTGCCTTCGGACGGCACTGCGCCGGGGTAGTAGTCAATTTTGAATAATTTGCCCGGAAACGACGCCTTGGAGACTAACTTTGCGTGCTTCGCAAGGAGTTTGTACATCTCGTTTTTTGCATCACTTCTTAACGTGCCGTAGACAAAAATGTGGTCACCCTTTTGGAGGGCTAGCGTCAGTTTGCGCACACCCTCAAAACCGTTGTCAGCTAGGTATGCGTTCAGGAATTGGTGGTCTCCCAGACGCTTGATGTAATACTCAAACATCATCTTGACCTCGGTGATGTGCACTTGCTTGAGTAGCCACAAATTGGCGATAAATTCGAAGAAATTCAAATAATTCACCAGCCGCTCTTCGAGTGCAATATCACTCCTGTTTTTGATAGCAGCCGCGAGTTTTTGGATTTCGGCTTCGCTGCCGTAGTCAATCAGCTGCCGTATTTCAGCGTAATTGCTTTCACAGAAAAATTTCTCGAATAACGAATACAGCCATTCGGCCTTTCTCAGCTTGCTATTTTCAAAGTAGATGTAGAGAGAGAAGAAACCTCCGACCGCTGCTGCCAAGATGGCAGCAATAGGAATGATGATGTCTTTGACGATGCTTAAATCCATTTTTTAGCGCCTTAACGGGTGAGGTGTCTGGTGTATCCAATTCGAGCCTGAGCAACCTATGCAGATGATCTTTTCGGCGCAGTAATCGTTGGTTTGCGAGGACATGGGCTACAGTTTAACTGTCAGAGAATATTTGATGCCAAATTGGCCTACAGCCCATGTGGGATGTGCGCAGGCAGCTACTAAAAAAGTAGCAAATTCAGCCTTCCACACCCATTGCCTGCTGCTTCACCACGTTCGGCATTAGTATTTCGGGCACGGCCCACTTTTTTTGGCTGCATTGCTGGCCTTTTCATTTTCTCTACCGCGACTCACTACGTCCCCATGCACGCCCCTGACCGACCGACCCCTTCTGTGCTGATACTGCTGGCTTCTTTGTATTGCGCGCAGGGGCTACCCTCGGGGCTGGTGGCCCATGCCATGCCGGTGCTGTTGCGCCAGCATGGGGTGGATTTGGCGTGGATCGGGCTACTTAAGCTACTGGCCTTGCCCTGGTTGCTCAAGGTGCTATGGGCGCCGTGGATAGACCGCATTTCGTCCAACCGCCTGGGGCACCACCGGGGCTGGATACTGCCGATGCAAAGCATGGTGATGGTGTGCCTTGCCGCATTGGCGCTTATTGACCCGCAGGCGCTCTTTGGTTCTGCCATGTGGCTGCTGCTGGGCACCTTGCTGCTGATCAATTTGGCTGCAGCCACCCAGGACGTTGCCACAGACGGTTTGGCTGTGCGCTTACTGCCTGAGCGTTGGCGCGGGCTGGGCAACAGCCTGCAGGTGGGCGGCTACAAGTTGGGCATGCTG
>CAJASG010000593.1 GCA_903944555.1 uncultured beta proteobacterium | reverse complement strand
TCCGATGCCGTGTATCCAACGCACATGCGAAGTTGGCTCCATGGCCGTGATTTGGAGCGAATCTACCCTACCCGTCGCGAGCATTCAGGAGACTATGAAAGACTGGCCAGATTTCTCACAGGCAAGGCAGTTGGCATCGTTCTCGGGGGCGGCGGTGCCCGTGGATTTGCGCATCTGGGTGTGCTCAAGGCGTTGCATGAGGCGGGTATCTCCATTGATTTGATTGGCGGGAACAGCATGGGTGCGCTGATTGGGGCGCAATATGCCTGTGATATTCCACTGGACGAGATTCGCAAGCGCACCCAGAAATTTGCCACCGGGGGTGAGCGCCCCACCCTGCCTCTTATTTCTCTGGTATCTGGCAACCGCGTCCGGCGTGACCTCATCAAGATGTTTGGTGATTTGCAGGTTGATGGTCTCTGGCGCCCCTATTTCGCGACGGCCTGCAACTTGACCAAAGGGTGTACTACCGTACAGGACACAGGCCCGTTGTGGCGTGCCGTACTGGCCAGCAACTCGCCCGCCGGATTGTTTCCTCCGGTCCTGATTCAAGGAGACTTGCTCGTTGACGGTGCCATTCTGGAGAACGTGCCGGTGGGTGCGATGCGCATGCGATTGGGGACCGCGCTGGAGAGACGCCGGGGCAATGGCACCATCATCGCGGTGGACGTGGATGTTCAGGAAGAATTGAGTGCGCCAGACAATCTGTCGAAGTTGTCAGTGTGGAGTGCGATCAAAGGTTTGGTCTTGCCTGAGTCGCAGCGCACGCCCACGATCGGTCAAATCATGTACAGGGCGGGCCACATCGGGGGGCTCAATCAGCGCACCCAGGCGATTGGCCAGGCGGATCATTACCTTGAACCACCCATCAGTCATTTCCCCATCATGGGCTACCGCAGCTCAGCCGAAATCGCCGAAGTAGGCTACCGCTACACCATAGAGCAGATGGGCAAATGGAAGCCGTGACACCTTCCCCCGCGCGGGCCGGTGCACTGCAACTGTCGGCTAGCCAGCGTGAAGTCTGGCTCGACCAGCGCGCCTGGCCCGGAAGCACGCATCTTTATATAGGCGGTGTGGGCTACTTCGAGGGCACTCTGGATATTGAACTCCTGATTGCAGCCCTTGAGCTGCTTGTGGCCGAAAGCGATGCCATGCGACTGGTACCGCATGAAGATGGGTCGCAAACCCTGCTGGATAAATTTGATTTGCCCATTGAAATTTTCAACTTGAGCGCTGACGTTGACTTGCATGTCGCAGTCAATACATGGTGGACACAGAACCTTCAGAAGCCTTTCGTCTGGGGTAACAACCCGCCTTGGCGTTTCGCAGTAATACGTGGAATGCCTGAACACCATGCGCTTGTTTTGCAATACCACCATCTCATCATGGACGGATGGGGGACTGCACGACTCATACGACGTTGGAGTGAACTGTACAACCAACTCATGCGCAGTGAAGAAACTGTGCCGTCTGCCGCCGGGAGTTATTGCAGCTTTATTGAAGAATCAACCGCATATAGGAAATCAACGTTGTACAAGGCGGATGGTGACTATTGGCTAGCACAGATGCCAGTATTGGAACCGAAGTTAGTCGACGGAACCTTTTCGACCTTGGAGTCGGGTTTGCCTACTGCATGTATGGGACATGTATCAGTTCCGGTGGCGGACTACGAAAGCCTTAAATCTTGCGCTTCACAGCGCAACAGCACGCCGTTCAACTACTTTCTTGCAGCGATAGTTGTGTATTTCGCACGGGTCACGAATCGAAAAACTGTGGTTGTCGGCGTGCCTAGCCTGAACCGTGGGGGACGACGCTACCGCGATACCCTGGGTATGTTTGTGGGTGTTTTCCCCGTCAGCGTGACCGTGACCGCGGACATGACAGTGGACGCTTTGCTGAATTCCATCGGATTGATCGTGCGGGGTGCATTGCGACATGCACGCTACCCATTGAGTGAAATGGGGCGTGCCTTAAAAGTCATGCAGCAGGGTCGCGACGGTTTGTTTGACGTTCTCCTGTCGTTCGAACGGCAGGACTACGACGTCAACTTTGGCGATGCCCAATTGGCGGAGTCGCGACAACTGTTTTGTGGCAAGTCACGCTACCCGCTGGGCGTCACGGTGTGCGAGTTTCAACCGGATCAGGATCTGGAAATGGTACTGGAAGGTAGTTCGGCATGCTTTGATGCCCCCGGGATCACCCAACTAGGCCAGCGACTATGGCATTTGGTACAGGACATGATGGCGTCTCCTGACGCGCCTTTGGACACCTTGTCGCTGCTGACCGACTCACAACGGACCTTGGTTCAGGAGCTACACCCTGCGACGGTCTGGCATGACACCACCACGCCTTTCATCACCCAATTTGAGACGCAAGCCCAATTGAACCCAGCCAATGTTGCCCTGGTTTGGGACGACGGCACGATAACCTATGGGGAGCTGGACCAGCGTGCCAACCGGTTGGCACATCGACTTGCAGCACTGGGGGCGGGTCCCGAGAAGATTGTGGCCATCGCCATTCACCGATCAGCGGAACTGGTGGTTGCCATCCTGGCAGTGTCCAAAACGGGCGGCGCCTTTTTGCCCCTGGACCCGGATGCGCCGCTGGCGCGCCTAGCCGACATCGTGCAGGTAAGCGGTGCATTGGCGCTGGTGATTCATGCACAAGGCCTGGAGCGACTGGCTCCCGTACATTCCGAAATAGTCTTTGAGTCCCGACACGCCACAGCGACAGAAGACACGCAACAGGCCCTGCCAATACGGGTGCAACCGGAGAACATGGCTTACGTCCTGTTCACATCGGGTTCGACAGGGCGCCCCAAGGGCGTGATGATGAACCACGCCAGCCTCGCGCTCAGGCTCCTGTGGCTGGCCAGAACCTATGGGATTGGCGCCGAAGACCGCTCTGCGTTGAGCACACAAATCACGTTTGACCCCTCGTTGATTGAATTGTGTCTGCCTCTGATCAGCGGAGCCAGTGTGGCCCTGCCTCCGCCCGGCCGCCTTTTGCCCGAAGCGCTGGCAGATTTCGCCATTCGCCATGGGGTCACCTTCATAGCCTTTGTACCATCCACATTAACCCGATTTCTGGACCGAGCGGCGGGCCAGCCCAATTTGAAGTTGCGCGTGGCCTGCTGTGGCGGGGAAGTGCTGCCAGCAGAGCTGGTCAATCGG
>CAJASG010000592.1 GCA_903944555.1 uncultured beta proteobacterium | reverse complement strand
GCAGCCCCTAAAGCTAGTTTGCCACCAGCAACCTTGCTGGATACCACGTTTAGCCCGAGCCTCTTTCTCACCATCCCGGACAAAGCTCCCCGGATCGTGTGCGCTTGCCAGCCGGTACAGCACATCAGCTGAAAAGTCTTCGCACCGTCGGGGTTCTGCAAGGCTGCCACCACCTTCGCCGGTTTGGTGTCGGGCCACAGGCTGAACACTATCGGGTGCCGCCTTGCAGCCTGGCAGGCAAGGCGATCCTTCCTTCGCGGTGCTGGGGCGCAGTTCGGATGATCGCCGACTGGGTTGGGGCGAGTGTTTGCAGGGTGATCATTGTCGTTGCCTCACTCATTTTTGCCGCCGAAGATCGCCAGCAGGTCGTCGAGCGCGGCATCTACTAACCCGCGTTTGATCTGAAAGCCAAGTCCAGCAAAAGAATAATGCAGGCGTCGAATGTTTTTCATGGCCACAAAGCCATCACTTTGATAGACTTTCAGCGACTTAAGACGACTATAAAGGTCAACCCTTGAGTACCAATGCCATTGACGGCTGTTGAAATTCCAGCTAGCAGAGGTTGATGTACGGGGGCCCGCGGGCGGTGCGGGTAATGAGCTATCGGCGCAAGGCGATGGGAAGAGTTTATGTGCATGAACGAGGCGGATACCGCCGCGCTAGCAGGCAAAAGAGGGATGCGGGCATGAGCAAAAGTAAACCATCGCAAACGCCTAAGAAAAGTGAAGTCTCCCTCATTCGTTCCTCAGCGGCTGAGTACCTGACCTTTGTGGCCGCCACTGGCAATGCGCAAAGCAGCGTGGAAATGCGCTACGAAGATGAAAACCTGTGGCTCACCCAGAAGATGATGGCCACGCTCTACGATGTGTCGGTGCCAGCCGTCAGCCAGCATTTGAAGCGCATCTATGCCGACAACGAGCTGGAGCGCGAGGCAACTGTTAAGCAGTACTTAATGGTTCAAACCGAGGGCGAGCGCGACGTTCAGCGCAAGGTGGATCACTACAGCCTGCAGGCCATCATTGCCGTGGGTTTCAAAATCGAAAACGAACGCGCGGTGCAGTTCCGCAAGTGGGCCAACCAGATCGTCAAGGATTACACGATTCAAGGCTGGGTCATGGATGCCGAACGCCTTAAAGGGGGCGGCAACGTTCTGACGGATGATTTCTTTGAGCGCCAGCTCGAAAAAGTCCGGGAAATCCGCGCATCCGAGCGCAAGTTTTACCAGAAGATCACCGACATCTACGCCACTTCTCTTGACTACGACGTCACTGCCCAGGCTACCAAGCGTTTTTATGCCACAGTCCAAAACAAGTTGCACTGGGCCATTCATGGCCAGACGGCTGCAGAAGTTGTCTACCACCGCGCTGATGCCGACAAAGACCATATGGGGCTGACCACCTGGAGGGACGGGCCGCAGGGAAAGATTCAGAAGTTCGATGTGGTGGTCGCCAAGAATTACCTGACCGAACACGAGATGGCCCAGTTGCAGCGACTGGTTTCGGCCTATCTCGATGTGGCCGAGGATATGGCGCTGCGCAAAATCCCCATGACCATGCAGGACTGGGAAACACGCCTGAACCGCTTCATTGAGGCAACCGACCGGGAAGTGCTGCAGGACGCGGGCAAGGTGACGGCAGAAATCGCCAAAGCCCACGCGATGAGCGAATTCGAAAAATACCGTATCGTGCAAGACCGGTTGTTTGAGAGTGATTTTGATCGGGTGATCAAGCGGCTTGAGTCCGGCAGCGAACCCGACATTGCCGAGGAATAGCGTAGATGGCCAAGAAGCTGAACGCGCCCAGTTGGAGCGACGTCAAGACCAAGCTCGTGGACTTCGACCGCGCTGGTTTGCTCGGGCTGCTGCAAGACCTGTACGCGGCCAACAAGGACATGGGACAGGCTGGATGCCGTGCGTGGCACCCGCCACAATTTCGGCTATGGCGTGGGTGATGACATGGGCGACTTGCTTGCCAAGTACGGGGCCGATGATTGAACGCGAACAGTTAGCCGCGCTGCAAACTGAAAACGCCCGGCTGCTCGCGCTGCTGGACGGTCACGGCATCGAATGGCGTTTGCCGCCGGAGCCACCCCCAACTGAACCAGTTCTACCCGCGCCGGAGCCAGAGCCATCCCGTTTTTCTACCGCTGAGAAGGTGGCGCTGTTTCGTCGGCTGTTTCGCGGGCGCACCGACGTCTACCCAATCCGCTGGGAAAGCAAAACCACCGGCAAATCCGGCTACGCACCGGCATGTGGCAACGAGTGGCTGGCAGGTGTTTGCGAAAAGCCGCGTATCAAGTGCGGGGAGTGCAACAACCGTCTGCTGATTCCGTTGTCGGATCAGGTGATCTACGAGCACCTTGCCGGTAAACGGACGGTCGGCGTCTATCCACTGTTGCCCGACGACACCTGCCATTTTCTCGCCGCTGATTTCGATGAGGCGGAATGTCGGGAGGATGCCAAGGCGTTTTACCAGTCGTGTCACGAGTTGGGCGTGCCGGTCGCCCTTGAGATATCGCGCTCTGGCAACGGTGCGCACGCTTGGGTTTTCTTCTCCGGCAGCGTATCGGCTCGGGATGCGCGCCGGCTCGGCACTGCGATCATCAGCCACACTTGCGCTCGCACTCGCCAACTCAAACTCGAATCCTATGACCGCTTGTTCCCCAATCAGGACTCGATGCCCAAAGGTGGTTTCGGTAATCTCATTGCGCTCCCGCTGCAGAAGCATCCGCGTGAGAACGGATGCAGCGTGTTCGTGGACGGCGACTTGCGGGCCTACCCGGATCAATGGGCATTTCTGGCCTCCATCCTGCCAATGGCAGCACACGATATCGAGCCCACCATTCTGAGGGCGACGGGTAACGCGCACCCACTCGATGTGACCTTCATCGACGAGGAAGATCAAAAAGAACCGTGGAAACGATCCGCATCCGTCAGCAAAAAGCTGGTCGGGCCGATGCCGAAGTCGCTCACGGTAATTCTGGCCAACCTGATCTATTTCGAGAAGGCGCAACTCCCGCAGTCACTAGCCAGCCGGCTAATTCGTCTGGCGGCCTTCCAGAATCCGGAGTTTTATAAGAAGCAGGCGATGCGCTTCTCGGTGTGGGATGAACCGCGCGTAATCGGCTGCGCCCAAAACTATCTCAATCACATTGCATTACCGCGCGGCTGTCTGGATGCCGCGCTGGTGCTGCTTCGCGACAACGCCATTGACTGCGAACTGATCGACGAGCGATACACGGGGACTCCTCTGAATGTGGCTTTTGCCGGTACTTTGCGGCTGGATCAAGAATTTGCTGTCTCCGCCATGCTGCATCATGACGCGGGTGTCCTGTGCGCACCGACGGCCTTTGGCAAAACGGTCACCGCCGCTGCGATGATTGCGCGCCGTGGTGTGAACACGCTGGTGCTGGTGCATCGAACCGAACTGCTCAAACAATGGCAGGAGCGCTTGCAATCATTCCTGAGCGTTAGCAAGGGAGTGGTTGGCACCATCGGTGGCGGCAAGGCCAAGCCGACAGGCAAGATCGACATCGCTGTGATGCAGTCGCTGTCAAGGCAGGGTGAAGTCAATTCACTGGTCGAAAACTACGGTCACGTGATCGTGGACGAATGCCACCACGTCGGCGCGGCATCGTTTGATGCGATTCTGAAGCAGGCCAAAGCCAAATACGTGCTCGGCCTGACGGCCACGCCAATTCGCCGCGATGGCCAGCAGCCGATAATTTTCATGCAATGCGGGCCAACTCGCCACACCGCCGCCAAGCCAACGGGTGCGCCGCACGATCTGGCGGTCACGCCGTGCACACTGCACTCGCGGATTGACTTGCCGCAGGAAGCCGGGATTCAGGATGTATTCCGGCACCTTGCCATTGACCAAGCCCGGACCGACGCGATTGCTGCCGAGGTCATCCACGCCTACAGTCAGGGCCGCAAGGTGCTGGTGCTGACCGAGCGCACCGAACATCTCGATGCCATTCAAACCGCGCTGGGCGGCAAGGTTTCATCGTTGTTTGTCCTGCACGGACGGATAGCCAAAAAGCAGCGCGCCACACTGATTGCAGAACTCAACGCGCTGCCACCCGATGCCCCGCGAGTTCTGCTAGCGACCGGCAAGCTGGTCGGAGAAGGATTCGACCATCCCCCGCTCGACACGTTGGTGCTGGCGATGCCGGTTTCGTGGAAAGGAACGTTGCAGCAATACGCAGGCCGACTGCACCGCGAGCACGCCACCAAAACCGATGTGCGCATCATCGACTTTGTCGATACCGGCCACCCGGCATTGCTGCGGATGTGGGACAAACGCCAGATTGGATACCGCGCGATGGGCTACCGCGTAAGCCATGGCGATGGCGACGCTGCCGACTAGCAACGCCCACAGCGGGGGTTAGTGCCAGGCGCCAGCATTCGCACCAAACAGGCTGGCGTTAACATATTTTGACGTAGATGAAGCCACGGTCGGTCACGGCTACGCCGACCGCTCAAATCTTGGCAAGGCGCTCGTACCAATCCAATGTCGGTAAGCGGTCCGTTAACTACGTCATTGCGTAGCACAGCGATTTGAAGTTGAGATTTCCGTTGAGACCGGCGACAACTCAGTCAGCCGTTAGCGCAATGGTCCATGGCAGCAATGCTTCGTAG
>CAJASG010000591.1 GCA_903944555.1 uncultured beta proteobacterium | reverse complement strand
CGGACGCATTGGACATCGGCAAGACCATCCACCCGCACCCCACTCTGGGCGAAAGCATCGGCATGGCGGCTGAGATTGCGCATGGCTCTTGTACGGACGTTCCACCGGCGCGCAAGTAAGCGCCGTTAGTTACCCAAAGAAAAAGCCCGAACTGGCAACAGTTCGGGCTTTTTGCTGTCTGGCTGCTTAGTGTGGGTTTGCGTCTAAATTCTGTATGGGTGTACGGTTTTGAACCGCAAGCCCCGCCCAAAAAGGCGTTGCACCATGCACGCTGGCACAGCTCAGCCACACCGCAGACCCCATTCGCATCCCCCTACAGGCCACCGAGCGCCCGTCGCGGCCCATGTACTCGCAGCAGCCAAACCCAGACTTTACAACCCGCGCCATCCTGAGCGCACGCTGCTTTACCAAACCATTGCCGACCATTTCAAGACTTGGTATGAACTTGCCAGCGCAGGCCAGTTCGACGGCCAGGGTGAGTGCGATGCGTATGTCGGCGAGGGTGTTGCGGCCGAGTCAAACTGGGATCTGGCAGCGCAACCGGCCCCCGACTACGAGGTCGATCAGCGCATCAACTGGTGACTGGGCAAAACGGTGACTAAGACTCGCTGCCGGGTAGCTATGTGCCCGGCATACCCGGCGCACCGCTAATCCCTCTTGTGAAAAGCGCATTTTGGCGCTGGATCGGCCAGGCACTGCCTTGCTGCGGACGCAGCGAGAGTTTCTACGTGGGTTGAGGGCTCTTCCAAGGGGCGATACTTGGCCTCATGCGGTTGAATTACCTATCCGTGAATGCGGGTGTTTGTGCAAGAGTTTCGTGTTTCGCAGGGTTTGAAGTCCACCTGAACCAGGCCCTATGCCCTTTGTAAGTCACTGAAAGAAGGTATGTATCCACCCTGTGTTTGAACACCTTGCGCCAAAACTATGGCTTTGACTGTAGCCAGCGCGCAAGCCTCGGCCGCCATCACCGTCAAGAGCATGACATCGGGCGTTTGCGTCTCTGCACCCGTCGCAAGTGCAAATAGCGTGTCGCCATCGAGCAGGGTGTGGGCGGGTCGTATGGCGCGTGCCAGTCCGTCATGTGCACTCATGGCCAAGCGTTTAGCTTGCGCTTTGGACAGTGTGGCGTTGGTGGCAACAACGCCAATGGTGGTATTGGTTCCTGGCAGTGGTAGGTCGCTGGTGAGTCCATGCAAAAGTGCTGCCTGGGTATTGAGCAGGCTGCGTCCATCATCCGTGCGTGCCCCGGCAATTACAGCACCCGTGCTGGGGTCAAGCACATCCCCTACTGCGTTGCAGGCAACCATTGCACCAACTATCCAAGGGCCAACCCGCACACTGGCACTGGCAATACCGCCTTTCATACTGCGCGCCAGTCCAAACAACTTTCCAACGGTTGCGCCAGCTCCGGCCCCAACATTCCCCTCTAGTTGCGCCGTGTTACTGGCCGCTTGGCAAGCTGCAAAGCCGGCCTGGGCGTCCGGACGAATCAAGGGGTCGTCCCCAGGTCTTACCAATGGCAGGTCAAATAACACCGCAGCCGGAACAATAGGGACGAGTCCATAACCTGTCTCAAACCCGATGCCGTTTTGCGCGAGCCAGCGCAGGACACCGGATGCAGCGTCCAAACCAAATGCACTCCCTCCAGACAGCACAATAGCGTGCACTTTATCCACTAGGTTAGAGGGATCCAGCAAGTCGGTTTCTCGCGTGCCAGGGGCGGCTCCACGCACGTCTACAGCACCCACAACGCCGGACCTGGACAACACCACCGAGCAGCCGGTCAAACGCTCTGTATGGGTGAAGTGCCCTACCTCCAAACCGGGTACATCGACTAGCGAACCTGAGTCGAGCAAAGAGGCGGCATTGAGCAGTGTTTTCATGGCAAATCCTAAAAGCAAGCAAGCAAGCAAGCAAGCAAGCAAGGTGATACTAGAATGAAAAATATTTCCATCCCATCCCATCCCATCCCATCCCAACCCAACCAAGACAACAACGCATGACAGTATCCATCATCAAACTACGTCACGGCTTGTCACTCACGCTGCCTGTGATGTCGATGCTCGTATTGGCGTCATGACGCTGTCGCAATTGGGGCTGGTCAATCCCAATTTCTGGCTCACCATTTTGCTGATACTGTTGGTTGCCGTGTACTTGGAGTGGTTAGAGCAGGTGGTTTCCAAGGTTGGAGCGCGTCTGTGACCCGTCACTTCCGGCGGTTCATTCATTTTGCATTGGCGACTTTTTGTGCCGCCGCGTTGTTGAGTGGCTGCGGCAGCGATGGCGCTCCCGACGTCATCTTTCTGGGTGGACCGGTGCTGACGGTCAATGCGGGTGATGATGTTGTCCAGGCTCTGGCTGTTCGTGACGGCGTCATCACCACCGTGGGCACAGAAGAAGCGGTGCTTGCCGCCAAGGGTCCGCGCACCGATGTTGTGGATCTGCAGGGGCGAACGCTGATGCCGGGTTTTGTGGGGGCGCACGAGCACCCAGCCATTACCGCTGTATTCAACGGCGCCATCGACCTCTCGGGCTTCAACTACCACACCAACGCCGAAGTCTGGCAGGCCCTGCGCAAGGAGATTGCCAAGGTGCCCAAGGGGCAATGGGTCTACGCTGGCGGATTGGACGCGATCCTGACACCAGATCTGAGAATCCCGCATCGCAAGGAACTGGATGCCCTGGCGCCAGACCATCCTTTGGTCCTGGTCTCGCAGACGCTGCATTCGTTCTGGGCCAATACGCGCGCGTTTGAAGCCGCAGGCATCTACCGTGACACACAGGATCCCGGCGCGGGTTCCTACTACGCACGCGATGCGGATGGTGAACTGACCGGCTTTGTGGTTGAAACCCGCGCTGCAGCGCCCTTGCTCAAGGATCTAAAGAAACCCTGGGAGATCTACGGCCGCTATGTGCGCGTGCTCAATGACTTGCTGGCCAATGGCTTTACGACAGTGGCTTCGGCGGGGTACAACGTTCCGCCGATCCTGGCGCGCATCGCGGCATCGCGCAACTTGAAGCCCCGAATCCGCCAGTTTTTTTACCTGATCGAAGACGAGTTGCAGTATCTGCCTGCGTCACCGGACAATGGCGACGCCTTTTTCGGCGTGCTGGGTATCAAGCTTTGGCACGACGGGTCGCCCTATACCGGCAGCATGTACACCACGCATCCTTATCTGGACAGTCCGCTGGGACGTACGCTCGGCATCCAAGGGGGCAGCCATGGCAGCGCCATGATCGAAGAGGATGCCTTGGTTGAAAGAATCAGGAGGTATACCGCGAAGGGCTGGCAGGTTGCTATCCACAGCCAGGGCGATGCCTCCAACCGTGCCGTCCTGTCCGCCATCGAGAAGGCTGGTGTATTGCATGGCCCCAAGCCTGTCTTGCGCCTGGAGCAGGGGGTATTCCTTGCGCCCGACAGCGTGGGTAAGCTGGCACCGCTTGGGGTCTCGCCTTCGTTTCACATCCACCATATACGGTACTACGGTGAAGCGCTGGCGAACAGCATCATGGGCATGGCTGCCGCGCAGCAGATGCTTCCTATCCGCAGCGCCTTTGCCCTGGGAGTTCGCCCCTCTTTGCATGCGGACAGCCCGATGTTTCCTGCCCATGGCTTTGCATTGATGCAGACTGCAATTAGCCGCGTCACTGGCAAGGGGCTGCTCCTGAATGCGGCGCAGGGCATCTCCGTGCAGCAGGCCCTGCAAGCCATGACCATCAACGGCGCCTACCAGTTGCGGCTTCAGGACAAGACAGGCTCGCTGGAGCCTGGCAAGTGGGCCGATCTGCAGGTAGTGGACCGCAATCCCTATGCAACACCGGTGAAGGAACTGGACCGGATCAAGACGTTGGCAGTCTACGTGGGCGGCAAGCAGCAATTCAAGGCGGACTGAGCCAGTGGTTTCGATGTCAATGCCTGATCTGCAAGATCTGGTTCCCTGTAGATGGCCCATTAACGCGGGGTGTTGACCGTGACCTGGTCAAAATCTGGCAAAAGATGAACGCGCCACGCTTTGACAACATCATGCTCAAGACCAAGACGGTGTGCGCACGCGCCTTGCCCGAAGGCATTAAGGTGACGTTTGCATCGGCGGAAGAGGGCGGCACCGCCCCCGCGCCGCAGGTCTATGATTTGGTGCTGCAAGCCGTGGGCCGCACGCCCAATGGAAAAAAAGTCGCTGCAGAAAAAGCCGGTGTGGCCGTGACGGACCGTGGCTTCATCAACGTCGACATCCAGATGCGCACCAACGTGCCCCACATCT
>CAJASG010000590.1 GCA_903944555.1 uncultured beta proteobacterium | reverse complement strand
GGCCACGGTGCTGTTCAATCCCGATACCGGGGAAACTCGCGCCATGCGCACCAAGGAAGATGCGGCGGATTACCGCTACTTCCCGGACCCGGACTTGCCGCCGCTATGCATTTCAGAGCAATGGGTACAGGAAGTGCGAGGGAAAATGGCCGAATTACCGCGGGTGATGGCAAAACGCTTCGAGACCGACTACGGCCTGGGTGAATACGATGCCACGCAGCTCACGCAAAGCCAAGCGCTTGCGAACTACTTTGAAACCACTACCCAAAGTTGTGGACAAGCGAAGCTTGCGGCCAATTGGGTACTCGGAGAAGTCTCTGCATTCACCAATAAGCACGGCATCGCTATTGACGATGTGGAGGTACCAAACCCAGTTGCATTAGGGGAAGTTCTCAAAAGAATTGTGATTGGCGAGATCAATGGGGGTGGTGCAAAGACTGCTTTTCAGCAGTTGTGCGACCAGCGCCTCGACGGCATCACAGATCTGGCCATTTACATCGCTCACGTCGATAAGATCATCCAAGATCACGACCTCAAACAGATGAACGACAGCGGCGCACTGGAAGCCATCGTTGATGAAGTGATTGCCGCCAATGCCAAGAACGTGGCGGAGTTCAAGTCTGGCAACGAGAAGGCGCTGAACGCCCTGGTCGGTCAGATCATGAAGGCCAGCAAGGGCAAGGCCAACCCACAACAGGTCAACGACCTGCTGCGCAGCAAACTCGCCTGACGGACACGGGGTGTTTTTGCGGGACAGCGCGCAACGCGGCGCTGTCCTGAACTATTTGGCAATAGTGGTCCACAACTGACGCAGGCGGGTCAGTTCGTCGTCAAACCGCGCATTGACACGGCGCGTTTCTGCGTCCTGCTCTGCGATGAAACGCTTTTGCACGGCCTGGCTCTGGATGTTTTCTTCCAGTTGTCGGCGCAAGTAGGCTGGCGCTTTGGCAGGGTCTTTTTTGTAAAATTCCATCTCGCCGTCGATGGCCACGCGCTGGCGCGCTAGTTCATCGGTGCGCGTACTGGCCGCCTTGATCACCACCGCGATTTGGGACAATGCCTCTGCCCGCTCCTGGTCGTGCACGCCTTTGTTGGGGTAGCGGATCAACAGTGCACGGTCACGCCGCTTTTCATCGCCGATGCGGCCCAATTCTTCCGCCTCTTTCTTGGCCTTTTGCTCCAGCGCGGTGCGCTCCAATGCCGTTAACGTGGGGCCCACCCGGGACTGAACCGTCCCGCTGGGGTTCAGGATTTTTTGTTCACGGTCGGTGCATTCTGCAATCGGACGGTCGGCGGTGAGCTTGCGGCCCTTGGCGTCGACGCAGGTATACACGCCGCCCACCACGGGTGCACTTTGTGCCCACGCGCCAACAGCCAAACCGCCCCAAGCCAGAAAAACACCGGCAAAACCCCACATATTTTTTTCATTCTCACCCTTCATCAACGCCATATCGCTCCCGGTAGGCCAACACCCTTTGGTGGTCTACCGCAGTCGCTCCACTGCTTCGCTTTTCCAGATAGTGCATCAAATCGGACAGCTTCGCAATCGCACACACTTGCAACCCCAGGTTGTTGCGCACATATTGGACAGCACTGTAGGGCACATCGGCACCGTTTTCAGTGGCCTTTTCCTGGCGGTCCAAAGCAATGCACACCGCGTGCGGCGTGGCGCCGGCGGCTTGGATGATGGCAATCGACTCACGCGCGGCGGTGCCGGCGGACATGACATCGTCCACGACCAACACCCGACCCTTGAGCGGTGCACCCACCAAGGTGCCACCTTCGCCGTGGTCCTTGGCTTCCTTGCGGTTATAAGCGAAAGGCACGTTGCGCCCACGCCGGGCCAACTCAACCGCCAACGCCGCCCCCAGCGGAATACCCTTGTAGGCCGGGCCAAACACCATGTCGAATTCGATACCACTGGCCAACAGGCGCTGCGCATAAAATTCAGCCAAACGCCCCAGCTTGGCACCGTCGTCAAACAGGCCCGCGTTGAAGAAATACGGGCTCATGCGCCCCGCCTTGGTCTTGAACTCACCAAAGCGCAGCACCCCGCATTCCACCGCAAATTGCACAAACTCCTGGGCCAGTTGGTCCTGCGAAGGGTCTTGAATCGACATGGGAAATTCCTTGTTTAAGTTAACCAGCCTGAACCTTAACGGCATCCGCTCCGCCACCAGCAAGGGGCTGGAGGCTTGGCTCGCACAGGCACAGCCCGATTGTATTTGTGTGCAAGAGGTGAAGGCGCAGGCCGTTGATGTGGCGGGCAAGTTCGAAGCACTGTCCGGCCTGCAAGGGCACTTTCATTTTGCCGAGAAAAAGGGCTATTCCGGCGTGGCGATATACACCCGCAACACGCCCAGCGACGTCATCGTTGGCTACGGCTCACCCGAGTTCGACGCCGAAGGGCGCTATGTGGAGTTGCGTTTTGACACCCCGACCCGCAAGCTGTCCATCCTGAGCGTTTATTTTCCAAGCGGCTCCTCCGGGGAAGAACGCCAGCAGGCCAAATTCCGCTTTTTGGCCCAGATGTACCCCCACCTGCAAGCGCTCCGGGCCGACCGCGAGTTCATTTTGTGCGGTGATATCAACATCGCCCACCAAGAGATCGACCTGAAGAACTTCAAAGGCAACAAAAAGAATTCCGGTTTTTTGCCCGAAGAGCGCGCCTGGATGACGCAACTCACCACCGACGGCGGTCTGGTGGACGTCTACCGCCACCTGGAACCCACCGCCACTGACGACTGCTACACATGGTGGAGCAACCGCGGCCAAGCCTATGCCAAAAACGTGGGTTGGCGGCTGGACTACCACTTGGCAACGCCGGCACTGGCCGCCACGGCGCGCAGCCACGCCATCTACAAGGGCGAGAAGTTCTCCGACCACGCCCCGATTACGATTGATTACGCTATTTAATTGATAGCTGCCCGCGCACATTCCACCTGGCCTAGCGGCCTAAAACACTCCTAAAATGCTGCACTACACCACCATCCCGGTCACGGCTTTCCAACAAAACTGTTCCCTGGTCTGGTGCGACGAGACCCAGCAGGCAGCCGTGATCGACCCGGGGGGCGACCTGGATCAAATCCTCGCCGAAGTGAAACAGCGCGAATTGACCTTGACCCAGATCTGGCAAACCCACGCCCACATCGACCATGCCGGTGGCACGGCCGAGTTGGCCGCGAAGTTGAACCTGCCGATCATTGGCCCCCATCCCGCAGACCAGTTCTGGATTGATGGCCTGGCGCAGCAAAGCAAGATGTTTGGCTTTCCACCTGCCGACGCCTTCACGCCGACGCGCTGGTTGCACGACGGCGACACCGTCACCGTGGGCCACAGCACGCTGAACGTGCGCCACTGCCCCGGCCACACGCCGGGCCATGTGGTATTTCACTCGCCCGAGATCAAACGCGCGTTTGTTGGGGATGTACTGTTTGCCGGCTCCATTGGCCGCACCGATTTTCCACAGGGCGACCACGACACGCTGATCGCCAGCATCACACAGCGCTTATGGCCCATGGGCGACGACACGGTGTTCATTCCCGGCCACGGACCGGAGAGCAGCTTTGGGCGGGAGCGCCAGAGCAACCCCTACGTAGCGGGCACCTGAGCACCGACGCCGATACGCCACCCGACTACCGTCAGCGCAATTTACCGCCGTTTGGCGCGCTCATACAGCGGCATTACTTTGGGCAGATTCGCCTCAATCTCGGCAATGCGGGAGCTGCCAGAAGGGTGGGTGGACAGCCACTGTGGCGGCCCCGACCCGTTGGCAGCCCCCATTTTTTGCCACAATGTGACGCCCGCGCGCGGGTTGTAACCTGCTCGCGCCGCCAGCTCCATCCCGACCAAGTCGGCTTCGGATTCATCCGAACGGCTGAATTCCAGGGTCAACAACTGGGCACCATAGTTGGTCACGGTTTGGCCCACCTGCCCCAAGCCTAAGACCTGACTGAGCAGGTTGGCACCGATTCCAGTGGCCGCATTTTTCCCCATGCGCTCGCGGGCGTGCTCGCGCAGGGCGTGGGCGATCTCATGGCCCATCACCATGGCGACTTCGTCATCGCTCAGCTTGAGCTTTTGCAGGATGCCGCTATAAAAAGCGATCTTGCCGCCGGGCATGCAAAACGCATTAACCTGGCTGGAGCCCAGCAGATTGACCTCCCAACGCCAGTCTTTGGCGCGGGGATTCCACTCCACCGCGAACGGGATGATTTTTCTGGCAATCGTGCGCAAGCGCACCACTTGGGGGTCGTCTTTGGAACCCAAAGCGCCTTTGCCGTTGGCCTGACTCAGCAATTGCGCGTACTGCTGCGCCGCAGAGCGCTCCACCTGATCGGCAGACACCAGCTTGCTGAAGGCCGAGTTACCGCCCACATCGACCCCCTCACGGGTTTGCGCCAGCGACGCTGCCCCGGGCAACACCAGCAACGCTAGCGCCAAAATCCCAGAGGGCACGCAAGCCGCCTTTGCAACCCGGCACATTCCCTTGACAACTATTTTCATATGGTCCTTTTGCATTGGAAGCCCGTGGACAACTCTGCCCTCTTGGGGCCCAAGCACCACGGTATTATTCCTTGATGACTCCATCAACGTCCGACACGGCCCAAACCGCCGACAAGCCCACCTGGGGAAGCACACTCAAGGTCTACCTGGAACCCGCATCGCTGCGCATGCTGTCCTTGGGTTTTTCGGCCGGACTGCCCCTGTTACTGGTGTTTGGCACGCTGAGCTTCTGGCTGCGCGAGGCCGGTATTGACCGCACCACCATTGGATTTTTGAGCTGGGTGGGCTTGGCCTACGGCTTCAAGTGGGTCTGGTCGCCGCTGGTGGACCGCATGCCCATTCCGGGCTTGACCCGCCTGCTGGGGCGCAGGCGCAGTTGGCTGCTGGCCTCTCAGGCCGTGATCATGGGCGCGCTGGTCATGATGGCCATGACCGACCCCAAGCTGGCGCTGGCCCCGGTGGTGTGGTGCGCCGTTGCAGTCGCCTTTGGCTCAGCCACGCAGGACATTGCGCTGGATGCGTTTCGCATTGAGTCGGCCGACACCCAGCACCAGGCGGCACTGGCCGCTACCTACCAAACTGGCTACCGGCTGGCCATGATCTGGGCCGGGGCCGGGGCCTTGTGGATTGCGGCCCGCGCCGAGGTGCCCGCAGCCATGGCAGGCGGTGTGGTGGGTTACCAGCATGGCGCCTGGCAAACCGCGTACTTGGTAATGGCACTGAGCATGCTCCCCGGCGTGTTGACCGTACTGTATTCACCAGAGCCCGCGCACCGGGTGCTGCCGCCCTCCAAAAACGCGACGGAGTGGCTGAAGAGCGCGCTGGTGGAGCCTTTTGCAGAATTTATTGCGCGTTACCGCTGGCAGGCCGTGCTGATTTTGGCGTTGATCGCCACCTACCGCATCAGCGATGTGGTGATGGGCATCATGGCCAACCCGTTTTACGTGGACATGGGCTTCACCAAGGACGAAGTAGCGGCCGTCACCAAGGTGTTTGGTGTGATCATGACGCTGGTGGGGGCCTTCATCGGCGGTGTCTTGTCCCTGCGCGTAGGCGTGATGCGGGTGCTGATGTTGGGCGCGGTGCTGAGTGCGGGCAGCAACCTGTTGTTTGCCTGGCTGGGCTCGCAGGGGCACAACCTGCAGGCGCTGGTGTGGGTGATATCGGCCGACAACCTGGCCAGCGGCATTGCCTCGGCGGCCTTCATTGCCTACCTGTCAAGCCTGACCAATGTTAACTACTCGGCCACGCAGTACGCCATGTTCAGTTCCATGATGCTGCTGCTACCCAAATTCATTGCCGGATACTCGGGCCTGTATGTGGACCACTTTGGTTACGCCAGCTTTTTCACATCCACCGCTTTTTTAGGTGTGCCGGTGGTGGTCTTGGTCTGGCTGGCCTCAAGGGTCCAATCAGCCTCTAGCCCCTGATGCTATTGCGTAAGCAGCTATGGTATTGATAGCAAAAAGAAAATTTAGAAGCAGCAAAGTGTCCTGCCAGGGTGAAGAAACTGCTTGCCTGTACCTGCAAATATCGGCGAAGATTCCCCGCACCTGCAACCCACCTTTCGCTGCAATGAATCTAAACAACCTGGGTATTCGTGCCCGCATCACCCTCGGTCTGGCCGCAATTCTTGTTCTGGCCTTGCTAAGCACTGCCAACTCGCTGTACCGCAATGTGTCCGTCAAGTTTGAATCGGGGGAAGTCGCCACCTCGTGGATTCCTGCGATCGAGAATCTGGGCCACATGAAGGACCTGCTGGCAGAGCACCATTTTTCGGTGACTGACCGCGTCACCGGGCGGGACAGCAACGATGGTGCTGCCTTCGCCAAACGGCTTGCAGACAACGACGCTGCTTTGGCGAAAGCGACCCAGGTGTACGCCGCAACCCTGCTCACCTACGAGGCGGGCGACCCTCAGGCCGACAATGAAAAGGCACTTTTTGCGGACTTCCAAGGCAAGCGCGACGCGTATTTCAAGCTGACCCAAGCCGCAGTGGACGGTATCGCAACCGCGGCGGGAGCCCAAGAGATGCTGGAGCTGACCCAGCAGGAGTTTGTTGACAAAGCTCCGCCCGCGTTTCGTCTGGCCTTTCAGTCCATGGAAAAGATCCTGCAATTCAACCTGGACGGAACGGCAGCCGCAGCAAAGAAGGTACAAAGTACCGTCAACACGACCGAGAACACCATGCTGGCCGCGCTGGCCGTGATTTTGGTGGTGGGCGTAACGGTGATCTGGGTCGTGCCGCGCAGTGTGATCGTGCCGGTGCGGGAGGCGGTCTCTGTCGCGCAAGGCATTGCCCAGGGCGACTTGACCCGTGTCATCCATGTGCACAGTAAGGACGAACTGGGACAATTGCTGGGCAGCCTGCATGAAATGCAACTCAGCTTGTCGCAAGTAGTCGCCAACGTGCGCCAAGGGTCTGAAGGCGTAGCCACCGCCAGTGCCGAGATCGCGCAGGGCAACCACGACCTGTCGGCACGTACCGAACAGCAAGCCAGCGCGCTGGAAGAGACCGCCGCCAGCATGGAAGAGCTGGGCTCCACCGTCAAGCAAAACGCGGACAGCGCCCGCCATGCCAATCAATTGGCCATGAGCGCCAGCACAGTGGCGATCAAGGGCGGCGACGTGGTGGGCCAGGTGGTGCAGACCATGAAAGGCATCAATGAGTCCTCCCGGCGCATTGCAGACATTATTCAGGTCATTGATGGCATTGCGTTTCAAACCAATATCCTGGCACTCAACGCCGCTGTGGAAGCGGCCCGTGCCGGTGAACAGGGGCGCGGCTTTGCCGTGGTGGCATCTGAGGT
>CAJASG010000589.1 GCA_903944555.1 uncultured beta proteobacterium | reverse complement strand
TTCGACCTTCGAATCCGTGGCGACTGCGAATTTTCAGGAAGATACCTCTATGACCAGTTTCACACAGCGCGGCTATGCCGCCATCACAGTCCGCCCAAGGTCTGTGGTGGGTCCACTGGCCAGTGCATTGGAGCGCGCCCATGCCGCTGTCAAAGCGCGCAACCCAACTGAGGCTGCGCTATGGTTCGAGAAGGCCTGCACAGAAAACCCGGCGGACGCACAGGCCCGGGCGTGGCTTGGGCAATCACTGTGCAGTGTCGGGCGACGAGAGGAAGGAGCTGCCCATCTGCGTGCAGCGGGTCGGGATCTTCTGGACGATGCCCATGGAACCGGAAACATCCATCGGGTACTGGAGGTCGCAGGGCAATTGCAGCACTGGAGCGATTTCCTCGGAGCGCTTGAACTCCTGCGTGCGGCGGTTGGGATAAACCCGACGGAGTTTTCCGGATACCAACTTCTGGCGGTGACCTATGCACAGCTGAACCGCAAAACCGAAGCATTGTTTGCGGGCGAGCGGGCACTGCAGCTTGAGCCGGAGAACGGCATGATGCAGGTTTTCCAGGGAAGCCTGGAAGCCGATGCCGGGAAAAACGAGGTGGCGCGGGAGCGACTTGAGCGCGTCCTGACCGGTCATCCGAATGCCAGGGAGGCATTTCGGGCGCATAAGGAGTTGGCACGAATTCTCGACAAACTCGGCGAATACGGTCAAGTTTTTCCACACCTGCAAGCATCAAGTGATTTGTCACGCTTATTGCCGGAATACACACAGCAGGATGCAAAGCTCGTTCCAAGCATGCTCAAGGCGAACCGGGCCGGGTTTGACCGCCCGCTCCTGAGTCGCTGGGCCGATACGCAATTCCCACTCGATCAACCTGCGCCGAACTTCGTCGTCGGCTTCATGCGCTCTGGAACCACTTTGACGCAGGAGGTGTTGGACGCGCACCCCGATGTACTCGTGGCCGACGAGATCGATTTTGTCTCGGACATGAAGCGTGAACTGCATGCAATGGATCGATCCAATGTCAGTACGGCAATGAAACTCCGTAGTCTTGACTTGCCCGGCGTTCTGCACCTGCGCGCGTTCTACTGGAAAAGGGTGCGTGCGCGGTTTGGGGATGCCATTGGTCCGCGTCTCTTTGTCGATAAGTTCACCATGAATACTGTGGACCTTGGGCTGATCAACTGCATTTTCCCTGATGCCAAGGTCGTTTTTGTGATGCGGGACCCTCGCGATGTTTGTTTGAGTTGTTTCATGCAATTGATGGTGCCGACACCCACCACTGTCCAGCTCTTAAGCTGGGAAGGCACGGCAAACTTCTATGCCGAGGTCATGGATTGGTGGATGTACATCAAGCAGCAGATGACATTGCGATTCATCGAGTTTCGCTACGAAGACGTGGTGTCGGATTTCGAACTGACCTACCGAAAGGTCTTCGATTTCTTGGGGCTCACATGGGACGCCGCAGTTGTTGATTTCTACAAAAGCGCAGCGCAAAAATTTATCGCCACCCCCAGTCGCAGCCAAGTAAGCCAGCCCTTGTACAGTTCGTCAGTGGGCAAGTGGCGGTATTTTGAATCAGACTTTGCGCCCATCAATGGCCTTCTGGCGCCCTACCTTCACGCGTTCAACTACGAAGTCCCCTAGGTCGGTGGCATGTGAGTCAGCCTTTGGCACCTAACCGGCAAGGCTGCTACTTAACCGCGCAAGGGTTTCCTGGTCTTTGGTGCCGAGTTTCTTTCGGTCCATGGATTGAATCAGATTGCTTGCCTCTTTGCGGTTGCCCGAGGCAATGTACAGTTCGGCGAGATGAAACCGGATTGTCGGCACCCTGGGTGCAAGATTAAGGGCCGTGCGCAGTGTGGCAATCGCCTCAGTCTGTTGGCCTGCCAAGGCTTGAGCCATGCCGAGGGTATCCAGCACTTCTGGGTTGTTCGGCGCAAGTGCGGCCGCTCTGGTGGCATTCTTCAGGGCACTTGCTTGTTTTGCCTCAATCTGCGCCCAGGCCAGATCGTTGAGTACGACAGGATTGTGCGGATTCTTGTCCGCGATCTTTTGTAGAAGTTCAACGGCTTTACCGGGCTTTCCCTGTGCGCGGATACGCTGTGCTGCAAAGCCGAGCACCGTCGGATCATCGGGAAACTTGCGCAAGGTATCGGCCAATTCCTCCTCCGCGGCTTGGCTCCGTTTGGTTCGATCAAGGAGCTGGACATTGCGCAGGAGCGCGGCGGGTACTGCGCCAGCCTTTGCGGCTTTTCCAAATTGCTTCAGGGCGTCGTCTGATTTCCCCGCCTGCGTAAGAAGGTCGCCTTCCAAGAGCATGGCTGTTAAGTTATTGGGGGCGATTTCGCCCAGCTCGCGGGCGATGGACAGTGCCTCTTGCAGATTGTCAGGGCGCGTGAGGTTGGCCAATGTGATGTACGGCTTCGGATCGAATGGGCGATCGGTTATCAGGGCGCGAAGAAGGGTGGTG
Organism: uncultured beta proteobacterium; assembly: GCA_903944555.1. Lineage (GTDB taxonomy): Bacteria > Pseudomonadota > Gammaproteobacteria > Burkholderiales > Burkholderiaceae_C > Allorhodoferax. The sequence continues at coordinate 4,433 of CAJASG010000589.1, read as the reverse complement.
GCTTCTTTTTTTCGGTCAGCGCCCATCTCCAGTTCTGCCAGTCTTAGTCTCCAATCTGCGCGTTGCGGATAGTTGGCTGCCAACTTGCGATAGGTTTCCGTGGCCAATTGGGTTTCCCCTACACGTTCGTAGATCGCAGCGAGCAAGGCGACTTCATCGGGGGATGCATTGTTGGCAGATGCACCTGCCTGGGCAACGCTGAGTGCCGCGTCCGGTTTTCCGGCACGTAGATGTTCCTGCGCAAGAGCCTCCCGCAACACGGTAGACGTCGGTAAAGCCCGCACCCCATTTTCAAAGAGCGCCGTGATGCTGGCGCGATTGGTTTGTGTTGCTTGCAACAACCGGGCGTATTCGAGATAGGTCTGGGCGCTGGATGGTTTTGCCTGAACCGCCTTCTCGTAACGTACGGCCAACTCATCGCGTTGCTGGGGCCCTTGCGCCATCATGGTCAGCGCAGTCAACGCGGGTTGAAATGCAGGCTGGAGATCCAAGGCCGCAAGTGTCTCACGCCAAGCCCCCGCATGGTCCTTTTCGACGCCCAAGGTGGCGGCGAGCATCAGGTGAGACTGGGGGTCCTGCGGGCGAGATGTCATTGCATAGTCTGCCAGTTGGCGAACGCGCTTGGCGTCGCCCATACCCAAGGCAATGGCAATGATCCGGTCCCGAATCCCCACGTTGTCTTTGCCTGCTTCTCCCGCTTGATCGAGAAGTTTTTTGGCCGCTTCCTTGTCGCCTGAGCGTGCCCGCAGCTCACTCAAGCGCAGCAGATACGACGCGTTGGCAGGATCATTCGCGCGGAGCTGCTCAAGGGTGGCTGCGGCCGCCTTTGTCGCGCCGCGCAGGACTTCACTTTCAGCACGCAGTGATAGCAGCCTTGTATTGGTCGGCGCTGCGCTGAGACCGCGTGCAATGGTGGCAGCCGCCTCGGTGGTCTGGCCCAGCCGGAGCTGTGCTTCCGCCAACAATTGGAGGGTGGGCAAAGAGTCCGGGTACTGCTGGGCGATCTTTTTCAGCCGCCTGTCGGCCATCATGACATCGCCTTTCTGCAATTCGGCAGAAGCCACCATCAAGGTTGCAGGCAGATGCTCTGGCGCAGCGGCAAGAACCTTGAGTGCCGCTGCAAGACTTTGTTCCGAGCGGCCTTGGCGAGACAGCACCAGTGCATCGATATAGTGCGTCCAGTAGCTGGTGGGCGCCAGTATTTTGAGTCGGTCTCGCACAACAATCGCCTGGTCCAGCTTTCCCATCCCGATAAGGAATTCACCATACTCCCCTGTCACGCCGCGATGCCACGGCGCAGCCTCATAAGTCCGGGACATAAATTGGAATGCCTGCTCGCGGTTTCCATTCGCCTCGTAAATACGACCCAGAGCGCGTAAGACCCACCAAGGCGCATTGGGTTCCGCCAGTGAACTCTCCAACGCTGCCATGGCCTGGTCTTTCTTGCCCTGGGCGAGCAGCAATTGGGCTCTTGCCAGCATGACGGTAGTCGTTTTGGCGGACGCGCCGTTTAGTTGCTCTTGCGCGAGCGCATGTTGCTTCTGACCCACGTAGGCCACCGCGACCGCTGCACGAAGGTCGCTGTCAGCCTGCGGCGACTTCAAGTGCCGATCGTTGAACTCTTTGATGACCTTTGCCAATTCGTTGCGGTCGAGCATCAAGAGCGCAATCCTCGGCAGCAGCGAATCGGCATCGCCGCCGGCACTTATCACTTTGCGAAGGTGTTGTTCCGCACCGACCGTGTCATAGGTCCGCTCAAGGGCATCTGCCAATGCCAGTCGGGCCTCCCGCGAATCGGGTGCCGCCTGGACTGCATTTTTGTACTCTATGACGGCAGAGGGGTACTCCCCCTTTTTCATGAACTCCTTGCCCGCGCTCATGGGGTCCTGTCCGCAGCCTGCCACCAAACCTGCAAGCACGAGCGAGAGCAGTGCGGGGCGCAGGCGCTTGCGACAAAGTTGTGACGATAAAGAACCGTTGAACTCTTGCATATGGATATTCCCGAACGTCGAGTGAGATGACTGCCTTCAGTCTATGAATCCTCCAGGACATCCCCTTTGATATTTCACATGGGCGTGTGTCTTGTTGTCGCAAAAATGGTTGTCATCTTGATTCTTCGTAGCAAAGTTCGGGGGAGTATCTATGGTTCACCACGGGCTGTGGCGCGTGCAAAACGTGCACACGCAAGCACTGACGATCACCCGGCAAGACCGCGAAAGACTTAACGGCCACCATGGGCGAGTCATCTGGTTCACCGGGCTGTCCGGCGCCGGAAAATCTACGCTGGCCAATGCGCTGGAAGTTGAGCTGCACCGCCTGGGCCGACGAACCTACCTCCTTGATGGCGACAACATTCGCCAAGGCTTGAACAATGACCTTGACTTCACCGATGTCGACCGGGTAGAAAACATCCGCCGCATTGCAGAAGTGTCCAAGTTGATGATGGACGCGGGTCTGATGGTGATGACGGCTTTCATATCCCCATTTCGCGGAGACCGCGAAATGGCCCGTGAACTCATCGGGACAGAGAATTTTTTTGAGGTGTACGTGAGTACATCGCTGGAAGTTTGTGAGCAGCGCGACGTCAAGGGGCTCTACAAAAAAGCCCGCAACGGGCTGCTTACCAATATGACCGGCTTAAACAGTCCTTATGAAGTGCCGGAGCGTCCTGACATAGAGCTTGACTGTGCCAACGTGACCGCTGGTTTGGCGATCACCCGGATACTGAGTTTGATCACGGCCCAATGAGCAGCTTGATCTGGCCCACGTTCCGATCAGGGCCGCTGTTCGACCTCAGTTGAAGGGGCTGGGTCGGGTTCTGGGGGTCTCCGGGTCGATCTCCCAGTCGCTCTGAGTTGCCGCTTCGTAGCGTGCGCGTCCGCCTGACTTGGCGCGGTACATCGCTGCGTCGGCTGCGTCAATCAAGGTGCTGGCATTCAGGGTTGCATCGGGCTGCAAACAGGCCACGCCAATGCTCAAGGTCACTTCGGTGCCGGTGGGAGACCCCGCATGGCGAATGGCCTCAAGCTGCATCAGGCTCAGGCATTTTTGTGCGGTCTCACAGGCATATGCCATGTCGGCGGCGGGCAGCAGCAAGATAAACTCCTCACCACCATACCGGGCGACCAACTCACCCGCGCGGCGCACGCAACGACCCAAGACGCCCGCCACCCTTCGCAGGCATTGGTCGCCAGCCAGGTGGCCGTAGTGGTCGTTGTATTTCTTGAAGTGATCGATGTCGACCATCAGGAGACTCAATGTCGCCCCACTGCGGGATGCACGCTGCCACTCGGTCGTCAGCACTTCATCAAAGCACCTTCGGTTGGGCAGGCCCGTCAGGCTGTCCGTTGCAGACTGAATCGCCAACTGGTGGTTGCTGGCCTCCAGCATTCGGCCTTGACGCACCAGTTCGGTGACGTTCACTCTGACGACGATCAAGTAGCCCTCTGGGGTCATGGCCTCATAGGTATTGGTCCAGTGATCCCCAGGCAAGCGCTGGAGTTTGGGCTCCCCATGCAAGCCGGTCGGTATATGCGGCAGGCCGCTCAGCGTTTCTTCATTCCCTGGACCTTCTTTTTGCCCCTCCATATAGTCAAGGACGGTACGCCCCAAGGCTAAATGGGTCTTGCCAATGTCGTCAGGCATGAAGCTACAGTTCTGGAGGTGATTGACCTTTTTGTTGTAAAGAACCAGTCTGTCTTGCTCATCCCATATTTCTAATCCCACGCCCAGCGCATCCAGACTGGACGCCAGGAGTTGACGCGCACGCATCAGTTCCAGCTTGTCTGCCCATATTTCCCGCTGGTGCTCCGCAGTTTGAAGACGTTCACTGCGAGCGTCGGGGTGGAGAGAGCCGCGCAGAGGGGTCATCGGACTAGCGTACAGAGCCGCGGTGAAGAAAAAAATACAGAGATAAGAGGGATGTGCATAGGTGTATTTGGGTATATGGGCGTGTTCTTCCGCCGCTGACAAAACTACATTGCGGTGATTCCGACACGGATGGCGTACTTGGTGAGTTCGGCCACCGTGCGCAATTCCAGCTTGTTCATGATGTTGCGGCGGTGAACGTCGACCGTGCTGGTGGAGATATGCAGACTGGCCCCAATCTGGGGTGAACTGCTACCTTGTGCCAAGAGGCGCAGTACCTCGGTCTCGCGGCGTCCCAGACGTCGCTTCTTGTCGTGCACCCCTACGTCTCCATGGGTTCCGCGGCGGCTCACCTCAATCAAGGTCGCCGCAGCATCCGGGCAGAGGTAGGTATTCCCTTGTGCTGCGCTGTGAATTGCGTGCACCAGCTGTTTGCCTGCGGATGACTTGACCACATACGCGGTTGCACCTGCATCCAGCATTTCCATCACAAATTGTTTGTGGCCATAGCCTGAAAGCGCCACCACCCGAACCTGTGGAAACTGGCTCAGCAGAGCAGATGTCGC
>CAJASG010000588.1 GCA_903944555.1 uncultured beta proteobacterium | reverse complement strand
TCTTTGCTGGTCTTGGTGGCCATGCCGTCAGTCACTTTGGCGTTGTCACTGTTGTGGCTGATAGAGGTCGACATAACGTCGATTTGCGTGCTGGTTGCGTCTACCGACGCCGCTTGCTCACTGGCTGCCTGGCTCAATGCCTGAGCGGTAGCGCTTACTTGCCCAGCTGCGCCACTGAGTGCATCGGCTGCTCCACGCACTTCGCCCATAACGCGGGTCAGGTTGTCCGCGGTGGCGTTCGCACTCCTTTTAACCTCCCCGAAAATACCTTGATAGTCTCTGGTAATCCGGTAGGTGAGGTCACCATCGGCCAGTGCCGCCAAAGCACGCGCGGTGTCGTGCATGACACCCTCGCTGGTGTCGAGCAACTGATTCATGGCTGCTGAAAGGCTGGCAAAAAAACCGCTTTTTCCTTCCATTCCAACCCTGGCACCCATTTGCCCCCTGGAAGCTGCCGCAACAATGTCCGTGACTTCCTGCTCCGAAATGATTTCGTCGGTGCGGTCCAGCCATTGCGTAATGCGCCCGATCGGCACACCGTGTTCGTTCTGAACTGGACGGGCCAGCAAGCGCAGTTTGCGTCCTTGCACCTCCATGTCTACCATTTCGCCAGAGCGCACTGCTTGGTCAAAACGCAGGGCATCGTCCGGGTTTTTGAATAAAGTGCTGAGTTTGTTGCCGTAAAACTGATCTGTATTGAAGGCGGCTCCGCCAAACAGCTTCAGCAACTCCTTGGCTGGAGGCGTGGCGTGCACCAGTGCGGCCTCTGCATTCGATACAGTCACGCACACTGGCAGGTTGTCCAGCGACAAGCGGATGCGCTGGTTGAAGGTGGCGGCTTCCGCAGCATTCTTCATGCTCCTTTGGACTTGGTCCATGGCCTCACTGATACGGGCCTTTTGACCCGGCAAGCGGTCCATGGACTGATCGAGCCTGCCACTGACATAGGCATTCACCACTTCGATAATGCGTACTGAGTCGGCAATATGCGAATGCACTAGCGCATTGGTGGAAGCTGCCATTTCCCCAAAGGCACCTGGCAACTGCGCAGCCGGTATGCGGTAATCAATGGCGCCGGCATCGTGCTGGCGCGCCATCTCCGCCTGCTGCGTCTGAAAGCCGACCAACACTGTTTGCATATCCTGCATGGCGGCCATTAGAGAATTTTTGTCACCAGGTAGTACTGCAAGACGCGCGGAAAGATCCCCACCTGCGACTGCACTCACCACACTCAGCGCATCCTTGGGGTCGCCGCCCAGGCTGATTCTTAACACCCGCGTGAGGTAGACGCCGGTGAGAACCGCCAAGACCATTAAAAGGGCTATGCCACCAATAAAGATCAAAAGAACTTGCCGGATTTGTGCCCGCGCCCGCAAGGCGGCCTCGTTTGCTACGGCAGCAATAGAAGTCACATCTTGCGCCACCCCTCCGGTGAGCTTGCCAAAGGCCACGATGGTGGCTTCGTCTTCCACACTGGGTGATTTTTGCTTAAGTATGAGCGTTACCAGCTCTCTGTAACCCGGCCAATCTTTGGCTGCTTTATCTAGGCTAGGCAGGCTTTGCGCGGCCAAAGGAAAGATTTTTTCGACTTCGGCAAGCGCTCCCTCGGTGGTGGCGCGGGCGTCTTTTGAGCCCTCAGTCAGAATGACTTCCCCGATGCCCCGAAGCGTCCCCTCCAACGCTACTCGTAAATCCTCCGCGATCTTGGCCTCATCCAAGGCGTGGTTGGAGCTATTGAAGCCAGAGACAGCAACCGCCCCAAGGCAGCTGCAGGCAATCACCATAAGGATGACACCAAAGCGCACCTGATTTGCCAGCGTTTGGGGTAAAAAACTTCTTGCCATACTGCCCTCCAGTACCCATAAAAAAAGGGGCCAGCGGCCCCCGAATAATTAACGCTCTACTGGTAGGCTCTTACCGGTCCAATCTGTATAACCGCCACGGAAATAAGACACATTTTTGTACCCTTCCTTGACAGCCAATACCGCCGCCTTGTAGGACTTCCAGCCGGTGGGGCCGTCGCTGTAGAACACCACAGCAGCCGCTTTGTCAGCAGGGATCTTGGCAAAATCGAAGGAGTCATCCGACGCCTTGAAGTTCTCTACTTTGTCACTCTTTTCTTTGTAAGCGGCCGATACGGCACCGGCAATGTGGCCTTTTCCAAAGTTCAGCGGGCTGCGGGTATCCACAAACACGGCACTTTTGGCCTTGGACAAGGTGGCGGCTTCGTCCACCGTAATGACTTTTCCGCCCTTAAGGGTGGTTGGCGTCGCAGGATCTTCCGCCATGGCGGCGCAGGAAAGGGAAGAAACAAGCAAAGCAAAAAGGGCACGTCGCAGCATGAATAATCTCCTTGGGTTTTACAAAGTTCGGGCTCAAAAATGTAGCATTGTTTTGCGACATTAGTCGCTCGTTGCATTTGACCTCCATTTCAGATTCGCTTTATGATTTCGGGGGTCAAGGTGCATTTCACCCACCACAACACAAAGGAAAATCGCTGCATGTCAAATAACGCCCCTTCCGTGCGGCGCCAGCTGACGCTGGCACAACGTGTTACCGCGCTTTCGGCAACGGTGGTGTTAATCGCAATTATTTCGACCCTGCTTGCGGTGGCATCGGCCAGGTTGGTGCAGGCAAGCGAAGCGGCCGCCATCAATTTGTCAACACTTAACCGCGCCCTCTCGTCAGTCATGCGCGGGGTAGGAGACCTTGTGTTGTCGGAGGGCTCCAAAAGCGCCCGTGAGTTGGTAAATACCGGTGCAGGCTTGACCGATCAGCATTTTCCACAGGCTGCCAGCTACTCCCCTGAAATAAAAACAGCCTTTGACAGTTGGAAGCTTGCTCGCGCGGATGTGGAGAAATTGCTCGCAAAGAAAAGCATTGCCGCCGATGACGACGAATCTCTCATCGCCTATGGCTCATTGCAGGAGCAGCTAAATACCATCAACAAGACCATCAGCGAAGCGGAAGCGACTGCGGCCGTATCAGCGTCCGACAAGACAGAAACCGCCTTTCTGGTGATTGTTGCCTGCTTGGTCGTTATCACCGTTATTTCAACATTGACGGGTGTCCTGGTGATTCGAGCCATCAGCAAACGCGTGGGAGGAGACCCTCGGGAGGTGGTGCGAATCGTGCGCAACATCGTTGCCGGTGATCTCACGCCCAAAGCTTTGAACCATCCTGTGGCCTCAGGAAGTATTTTGGCGGAAATGCAGGGGATGCAAAGCACGCTGGCGACCATGGTGGAGGATATTCACCGCCAGTCCGATGAACTTGCCAACGTCGCGGAAGACATCGGCAGTTCGTCCGGGACTCTGCACGACCGCACGCTGCAGGCCTCATCCCAGTTGGCGCAATCGGCTATCGCGACGTCTGACTTATCTGAGACAGCAAGCCAGACCGCTGACATGGCGCGCCAGGCCAGTGTCATGTCAAATTCAGCCAGCCAAGTAGCCAGCCAAGGCGGCGAGGCCGTAGGGCGAGTGGTGGAGACCATGCAACAGATCAACGCGTCGTCGCAAAAAATCAGCGACATCATCAGCGTGATTGACGGTATTGCTTTCCAGACCAACATCCTGGCGCTCAATGCCGCAGTGGAGGCCGCCCGTGCCGGTGAGCAGGGTCGCGGGTTTGCGGTGGTGGCAAGCGAAGTGCGCGCGCTGGCCGGGCGCAGCGCCGAGGCAGCCAGAGAAATCAAGACCCTGATTGTGCGTAGCGTTGAATCTGTGGAGGCCGGACGTCAACAGGTGGAGCGTGCCGGCGCCACCATGAATGACATTGTGGCTGGGGTCACCGGCGTGACGGACCTGATAGCCCAAATTTCCCGGGCGGCCTCGGGTCAGCGTGATGCGTTGGCATCCCTGACCCAGACTATCCATGCGGTGGACGAAATCACCCAACAGAATGTGCATGTGGTCGATGATTCCGCTGCCGCGACGGAGCGACTCAAAGAACAAGCGGCCCGGTTGGTGTCTTCCGTATCGCGTTTTCGGACTTGAAACGAAAATGATCTAACTGGCGAACGGGGCGGTTCAGCCCTCCGCCAAGAGCGCCTCTTGCACCGCCCACAAGCGGTCTTGCCCCCACACTGCGGTGTTGGCGACATGAAATGAGGGGACGCCCCAGAGCCCCAAGTCAAACATTTCTGCCCGATTGGCCTCCGCCTGTACACGCCAAGCCGGGTCTTTTAGCGCGTCCTGCGCTTGTACCCAGGACAGGCCCGCACGCTGCACGATGCGCGCCAGGTCGCGGTCACTTCCCGCATCCATGCCTTCGGCCCAGACCCCGCGCAGGAACGACAACACGTAGGCCTGCCCCACGCCGCATTGCTGCGCCAAGGGTATGAGTGCCAAGCCACGCTCGGTCGGTTTGCCCACGGGGTCATTCAGGCGGCCAAACGGGATGCCCCGCAGTCGCGCCTCGCGCATGGTGTCGGACACGATGTACATGCGTTTATCCCGTGGTACAGGCAGGCCACGCATCACCATCGGCAGCACGAAGCGCAAGCGCACCTCGGCGCCGGTGAGTCGACCCAGCTCAAACACCCGTTGCGCCACGATGGCCGAATAGGGGCTGCGAAACGAGAAAAAGAAGTCGATGGGCGGTGGGTTTGACAACACCACGGCTTGCTGAAGGTCCGTGCTGGGCGGGAGCAGGCAATCGCCACGCCCTTGCTCCCCGTTGTCGATTTGCAAGCCAAGTGCCTGCAAGCGGGTTTCCAGGTGGTGCAGGCGGTCGATGCCCCAATACCACTCGCCACCGTAGTACAGCAGTGCCCCCAGGTAGTGGCCCAGCTTCTGGCGCAGTTGGTCGGCCTGCGAAACTGTCTCGGCGGGGTTGGATGCCCGCACCGCAACGCGGGTGTTGACGGCATCTGCGGGAAGGCCGTAGTGCGCTGCCAGCAGTGCGGCATCCCGCAGGCTGTAGGTCACCAGCTTGGCACGTTCGGGCGCGGCGGCGTCACTGGGTGGGCTGACGAGGTGGGTCTGAATGGCAATGCGGTACCGCGCCTGTAGGCGTGGCAGCACCGATGCCAGCAGTGCGCTGTAGGGATCGTC
>CAJASG010000587.1 GCA_903944555.1 uncultured beta proteobacterium | reverse complement strand
CGTCCAGCCGCACGCCGTTGGGGTAAATGTAGAGGTGGTCGCTGCTGGTGGTGCAGCCGCTCATCAGCAGCTCGGCCATGGCAATCTGGGTACTGACCTGCACCATCTCGGGCGTCAGGCCGGCCCAGATCGGGTACAGGCCACCCAGCCAGCCGAACAGCTCTGCGTTTTGCACCCGGGGGATCGCCCGGGTCAGGCTCTGGTACATGTGGTGGTGCGTATTGACCAGCCCGGGGGTAACCACATGGTGGCGAGCGTCGATCACCTCGTCGGCGGCCAGCGCTTCGCTGGGCAAGTCGGCCGTTGGCCCCAAAAATTCGATCCGGTTGCCGCGAATATAAATGGACGCACCCCGCAGCTCCAGCGCCTGGGCGGGGTCGCTTTGGTCAAAGGTTGCAATGCAGCGGGCGTTTTGGATCAGCAGGGTAGACATCGGTGGCCTTGTCAAAACGAAAGTTTTAGATGGTAGCGCGCCCACGCGCTGGTTCAGCGAAGTTTGATCTTCCTCAAAGTGGTTTTTGGCTGGTGGCGGCACAGTCGCGGTCATGTTTGCCAATGAAACCCTTTTCTCATCCAGTCCCGTTGAAACCGTGCAGACAGGCGCAGTTCTGCTCAAGCGTTTGCTGGCAGCTGATTCCGTCATCTACCTCGAGAGCGGTCGGGTTGCACTTGGCGTGCTCAGTGTGGCGCCGGTGGGTGCAAGCAAAGGCGAGTTGCTGGACCAGCAGTTACGGGTGGCCGTCGGCCCATGCTGGCTAGAGGCCACCGCTGCCGTGCTCAACCTGCCCAGCGCCGTGGATGCCGTAGCCGAAACCCCAGTGACATTGCGCCGCGTGCCTATCGCGGAATTCAGAAAATCACTGGATTCTTGTTGTGAAGGCGGACATTCCATTTTGCTCGACGTGGCACGGGCGCATCGGCAACAAACAGATTTGGTGGTCAGCCGCCTGGCCAAAGACGCCGAAGCTCGTTGCGCCGAATGGCTGTTGCTCCACGCGACCAGCACCGACAAAGGTGTGTGTTCGGTGCAGTTGCAGCAACGCAAACGCAGCATTGCCACCCAACTGGGCATTGCGCCAGAAACGCTGTCGCGAGTGCTGCGCCATCTGCGCGAACGCAGCCTCATCAGTGGCTCGGGTCGCATCGTGAACCTGGTGGATATGAACGGCCTGCGGTCCTTGGCCGGGGTGTAACGCCCGCCATACTCCAGCGAGGCTCCCCTACAGGCTTTCACGCGAAAGTCCATGTCTTTGGTCACCTACGTCATGTCGCGGGTGCGCGCAATATACCCAAGGCTGCGGTCAGTTGGGCTGAAAGTCCCCGATCATCATTTCGGATTCGATGGGCTTGGCGACTGGTGAAAAAGTGCTCGGAGAAAGTGTTTTAAATCTCTGCATTGGGGCGTACCCAGTCATAGGCGATTTGGCGTCAAATGACTCTGATGGGCTGCTTGTTGACATTCGGAATGTCAGCAATCGGGGGGTCCGGTTCAACCCCAGTCTGGAACCGATCCTGTCGTTCGACATCGTGCCCAAAGCGGTGACACAGGGCAGTGAGGCTGTCAGCACTTGGGTATCGGGGACGATCCTTTGGATTCGTGGTCTAACGGCTCCATAGAGGCCGTTGGAAAACCGGCGTCGACAGGTGGCTTTGCTGAGATAACTTTGCCAAAGTGGGCCCGGCCATCCACGGCTTTTGACCTTTCGCGAATGATTGGTCAAGTGAGACCATCCAAGCAAACCCAAGCTGTTCGCATTGCGATTCTCCGAGAAGTTTATCGTTGTTCTTTAATCCTGCTTTCTGCGAATTTCCGACCAGTAGCAGCGACATTGGGACTTACCCTAGTGTGCACGCAAGTGCAAACGCTTGTGCACGCAAACGCAAGCCAATAACGCACTGCAAATCTATCTTCGCTCCATGCACTTCATCGAAAAGTTTCGATGGGGCCAACCGGAGACAGACGATGAGCAACACACGACGCAAGATAGACCCGATCACGCTGGCCGTGGTTCGTGGCGCACTGGAAACCACCCAGCGCGAAATGTCCCTGACGCTGGAGAAGACGGCACGCTCCAGCGTCTTCAACGTGGCGCACGACTACAGCAACGCGCTGTTCAACCACCGCGCCGAGATGATCATCCAGGGCCAGGACATTCCGATCCACCTGGGCGGCCTGATGCCGGCCATGAAGGCGGTGGCCAACTACTTTGGCGATGACATCCACGAGGGTGACATCATTTACCACAACGACCCCGTGATGATGGGCAGCCACATCCTGGACTGCTGCATGTACAAGCCGGTGTTCTACCAGGGCAAGCTGATGTTCTGGAGCGTGTGCAAGGGCCATGTGACCGACATCGGCGGCCCGGTGCCGGCCGGCTACAACCCGGACGCCAAGGACATGTTTGCCGAAGGGCTGCGCATTCCCCCCATCAAGCTCTATGACCGCGGTGTGGAGCGCAAAGACGTCATCAACTTCCTGCTGGCCAATGTGCGCTCGCGCCGGGACTGGGAGGGCGACCTGCGCGCCCAGATGGGCACGGTGCAGATCGGCGAGCGCAACATGATTGCGCTGGTGGACAAATACGGTGTGGAAGAAGTGCAGGCCTGCCTGGACGAGTTGCTGGACATGGCAGACCGCTCCATGCGCAGCCTGATCGCCCAGGTGCCCGATGGCGTTTACCAAGCCACCGCCGTGCTGGAAGACGCCGGCCACGGCCTGGGCGAACTGAAGATCAGCGCCACCGTCACCATCACGGCCGACAACTGCCACATTGCCATTGCCAGCCCGCCACAGGTGCCTTACTTCATCAACTCCTATGCCGGCAATTCCTACTCGGGCGTGTACCTGGGTCTGATGATGTTCGCCAAGGTGGCGCCACCCTACAACGAGGGCCTGTACCGCTGCATCGACATCGACCTGGGGCCCATGGGCACGCTGTGCAACGCGCAGGAGCCTGCCCCCCACGTCAACTGCACCACTACACCCATGGAGACACTGGCCGACGCCGTGCGCATGGCCCTGGAGCAGGCCGCGCCCGACCGGGCCGTGGGCTCCTGGGGCCACTCCAGCGGTGTCAACATCGCCGGACGCGACACGCGCAACAACGAGGAATACGTGACCATGGTGCTGGCCTCGCTGATCAGCGGCGCCGGTGCCACCGAACACATGGACGGCTGGAACGCGGTCGGCCCCGAATGCTGCTTTGGCGCACTGACCTCGGGGGATATTGAAATCCTGGAATACAGCTACCCGATCCAGATCCACCGCTACGGCTTGGTGAAAGACAGCGGCGGCGCCGGACGCTACCGCGGCGGCTGCGCCACGCAGTGGGAAGTGGAGCCGCTGGACCACGAGATGACGGTCATCAGCTTTGGTGAAGGGCGGCATTACCCGGCCATCGGTGCCAATGGCGCCAGCAGCGCCTGCGAGTCGCTCAAGCTCGGCCGCATCGAACGCAAGCTGGGTGATGAGGTGATCGAAGTGATGCGCAGCAACGCCATCCTGACCATCAACCCCGGCGAGCGCGTGGGCACCATCAATCCCGGCGGCGGCGGCTGGGGCAACGCCATGGAGCGGCCCATGGAACAGGTGATGTACGACGTGCGCAACGGCTATGTGTCGGTAGAAGCGGCCGAAGCCGAATACGGCGTGCAGGTCGACACCGGCAACTGGACCTGCAGCGCCACGGCGGCCCGCCAGGCCTGACTTCATGCCACCCGGCGCCGCCGGGTAGCTCCCCTTCACTTTTAGAAATCGAGACACACCATGAGCTACCGTTTGGGCGTAGATGCCGGAGGCACATTCACCGACTTCGTGCTGGCCGACAACGAGGGCAACATCCACCTGTTCAAGGCCACCTCCACGCCGGAGGACGGCACCCTGGCCATAGCCGACGGCTTTGCCCAGATCGCCGAGAAAATGGGCAAGCCCATGCGCGCCATTCTGGAAGACACGGAGCTGTGCGTGAACGGCACCACGGTGGCGCTGAACGCGCTGATCCAGCACAAGGGTGTGAAGGTCGGCCTGGTCTGCACCGCCGGCCATGAAGACTCGCTGGAGATCCGCCTGGGCCACAAGGAAGAGGGCTTCCGCTACGACGCCGAATACCCGGCCGCAAAAATCCTGGCTGAGCGCCATCTGCGTCTGCCGGTGCGCGAGCGCGTGCTGTCGGATGGCATTGTGCGCGTGCCGCTGAATGAAGACGATGTGCGCGCCGCCTGCGCCACCTTTCGCAAGGAAGGCGTGCAGGCCGTAGCCGTGTCTTTCTTGTGGAGCGTGGCCAATGACGCGCATGAGAAGCGCGCCGCCGCTATCGTCCGCGAGGAAATGCCGGATGTGTATGTCTCGGTGGGCACCGAAGTCTTTCCGCAGATGCGCGAATACACCCGCACCTCGACTGCCGTGGTCAATGCCTACCTGGGCCCGGTGCTGGCCGGCTATGTGGACCGCATCGACGCCTACCTGAAGAACGCCGGCGTCAAGGTGCCGGTGCGCTATTTCCAGTCCAACGGCGGCATGGCCGCACGCGATGCCATGGTGTCGCGCGCCGTCAACGCCATCAACTCCGGCCCGGCCTCCGCGCCCACGGCCGGCGCCTATGTGGCGGGCCCCCTGGGCTATGACAACTTCATCACCGTGGACATGGGCGGCACGTCGTTTGACATCACCCTGACCAAGGGCGGCAAGACCAATATCAGCAAGGATATGGACTTCCTGCGCTACCGCATAGGCACCCCCATGATCCAGGTCGAAACCCTGGGCGCGGGCGGCGGCTCCATCGGCTGGATCGACACCATGGGCGTGCTCAACGTGGGCCCGCAATCCGCCGGCGCCCACCCCGGCCCGGCCTGTTACCAGCGCGGCGGCTACCTGCCCACCGTGACCGATGCCAACGTGGCACTGGGCTACCTGAATCCGGAGTACCTGCTGGGCGGGCGTTTGCCGGTGGATGCCGTGGCCTCGCGCATGGCGATTGAGGACCATCTGGCCAAGCCCCTGGGCCTGACGGTGGAGAAGGCGGCCTTTGGCATCTTCAGCATCGTCAACAACAACATGGTCAATGGCATTCGCCGCGTCTCCATCGAGCGCGGTTACGACCCGCGCGACTTCGCGCTGATCGGCGCGGGCGGTGCCACGGCCCTGCACATCACGGCGCTGGCGCGCGAGATCGGCATCAAGACCGTGCTGGTGCCCAAGCTGGCTTCCGGCCTGTGCGCCTTCGGCCAGATCCTCTCCGACGTCAAATACAACTTCATGGCGGCCACGCCCATGCGCCTGGATGACAAGTCCGACTTGTACAGCATCGAACAACGCTTCCAGCAGTTGGAAACCCAGGCGCTGGAGGTGCTCAAGTCCGAGGGCATTTCACGCGAGCGGGTGTCCTTCAAACGCAGCATCGATATGCGTTACGTGGGCCAGGTGCACGAGTGCACGGTGGACATTGGCGACCTGTCTGTCAGCGACCAGACCATTGGCGAGATCCGCGCTGCCTTCCATGCACTGCACAAGCAACTCTTCACCTACGCCGAGCCCGACAGCGTGCTGGAAATCGTCAACATCGAAAGCACCGTCAGCGGCAAGACCGAACTGCTCAATCCGCCCGTGCTGCGTGCCGGCACCGGCGTGGAGAAAGCCATCAAGGCGTGGCGCGACATGTTCTTCAGCGCCGATGCGCCGGCGCAGCGCACCGCCGTGTACGACGGCGAACTGCTGGGTGCGGGTGACCGCATCGTCGGCCCGGCCGTGATCGAGGAGCCCACCACCACCATCGTCATCCAGCCCGGATGGGACTGCCGGCTGGATGCGCGCGGCACCTACGTCATGCATTGCGCCTGAAGAACGATCTGCCATGAGCCAAGCCAACCGACTGATCGCACAGGGCATTGACGTGTCCTTTGCCGGATTGCACGCGCTGCGCCGCGTGGACCTGGAGCTGCTGCGCGGCCAGATCGTCGGACTGATCGGGCCCAATGGCGCGGGCAAGACCACGCTGGTGAATGTGCTCACCGGCTTCCAGACCAGCAACGCAGGCACGCTGACTTTGGACGGCATGCCGCTGACCGGCAAGAAGGCCGACGACTTCCGCCGCCTGGGCATTGCCCGCACCTTCCAGGGCGGGCGCCTGTTTCGCGAACTCAGTGTGCTGGACAACCTGGAGGTGGCTGCCGTGGGCCTGGGCCAGCCGCGCCGCCAGGCGCGTGCCACCAGCATGGAGGTGCTGCACTGGCTGGGCCTGGCCCCTCTGGCGCACAGCCTGGCCGGTGCGCTGCCCTATACCGATGAGCGCCGCGTCGGCATTGCCCGCGCCGTGGTGGGGCAGCCGCAGCACTTGCTGATGGATGAGCCGGCCGCCGGCATGAGCGAGCACGAGGCTCATGACCTGCAGGAACTGATTGCGCGCATCGTGCGCGACATCGGCTGCGGCGTGCTACTGATTGAACACAACGTGCGCCTGGTGCTGAGCACCTGCAACCCCATCGTGATGATGGACGCGGGCGCCATCATCGAGCGCGGCGACCCCGCCGCCATACAGGCCAGTGAACGCGTGCGCAATGCCTACATTGGCACGGCCGCCGACGTGCAGGGGGTGGTGCTATGAGCAGCGTTGCAGTCCCATCGGTGCCGCTGTTGCGGGTGGAAAACCTGGAGGTGCGCTATGGCGGCATACGCGCCCTGCGGGGCTTGAGTCTGACCCTGGAAGCGGGCGAGATTGTGATCGTCACCGGCCCCAACGGCGCCGGCAAGTCGACGCTGATGAACAGTCTTGCCGGCCTGGTCAAGCCGCAAGGCGGCAGCATCCTGCTCGATGGCGTGGACATTACCCGGCACGCGCCGGAGCGCATTGCCCGGCTGGGCCTTTCCATGGTGCCCGAAGGCCGCCATGTGTTTGGCTCCATGACGGTGCTGGAGAACCTGCGCATAGGCCTGGGCGCACGCGCCGATGCCAAGAGCGCGCCGCTGGACCTGGACTATGTGATGGACCTGTTCCCGCTGCTGCGCGAACGCTCGCATTCGCAGGCCGGTTTGCTGTCCGGCGGGCAGCAGCAGATGCTGGTGATTGCGCGCGGCCTGATGACGGCGCCGCGTCTGCTGGCGATTGACGAGCCCTCGCTGGGCCTGGCACCGCGTATCACCGATCAGGTGTACGAGGCGCTGCTGCGTTTGCAGCGCGAGCGCGCGCTCACGCTGCTGATCGTGGAGCAAAGCGCCACGCGTGCGGCCCTGGTGGGCACCCGCATGCTGATGCTGCGCGAGGGCCGCGTGGTGCTCAGCGGCGACCCGCGCAGCATAAGTGCGCAGGAAATCGAGCGCGCGTATTTCGGATTTGACGCGTGACGTCACAAAGGCACACCCCATGACCCATTGGCTTCAATACCTGTTCGACGCGCTCAGCCTGGGCAGCCTGTATGCCCTGGGCGCTCTGGGCATCGCCCTGATCTTCGGCGTCATGCGCTTGGTCAACTTCGCCCATGGCGATATGATGACCTTCGCCACCTTTGTACTGGTGGCCCCCACCACCGAGGCGGTCACCTCGTTGTGGGTGGGCGGCTGGCCGACACCGCTGCTGGTGCTCACCGTGCTGGCCACAGGTGCGCTCCTGTCGGTGGCCTCCGAGCTGCTGGTGTTTCGCCACCTGCGCCGCGCCAGCCCTTCCACCACCATGATTGCCTCCTTTGCCATGGGCTTTGTGATCCAGAACGCGCTGCTGGTGCTGCACAGCAGCCGGCCCAAGGCCGTCAACCTCTGGCCCGAACTGAACACACCGCTGGAGCTGTTCGGCGCGCGTCTGCCGGCCCTGCAATTGCTGACGATTGCCGTGGCCGCCGCCCTGCTGGCCGGCCTGGCCTGGATGCTCAAGCACAGCCGCGCCGGCCTGGAAATGCGCGCCGCCGCCGAAGACTTCAACATGGCGCGCGGCCTGGGCGTCAAGGCCAACCGCGTGATCCTGCTGGCCTTTGCCCTGAGCGGCGTGCTGGCCGCGCTGATCGGCCTCCTGATGCTGAGCCAGACCGGGCTGGTGGACATCCGCATGGGCGCGCCCATGATGCTGGTGGCCTTTGTCTCCACCGTCATCGGTGGCCTGGGCAGCCTGCAGGGTGCGGTGCTGGGCGGCCTGTTGATCGGCGTGGTCAGCACCCTGCTGCAGGCGCTGCTGCCGCTGGAGGCGCGCAGCTTTCGCGATGCCTTTGTTTACTTGAGCGTGATCGCGTTGCTGCTGTGGCGCCCGAATGGCTTGTTCGTGACCTCGGCTGCGCGCCAGCGCGTCTAGCCCTGCACCCCCCAACACTGCCACCGATTGCCACCGCATGAAAACCCTGTTCAAAGACCACCAGCTCGACACGCCGCTGTTGTTGAGCCTGCTGCTGCTGGCGCTGATGCTGCTGGCCGAGCTGTTCGGCGCACCCGGCCTGCAGCGCACGCTGACCGAAACCCTGATCCGTCTGGTGGTGGTGGTCGGCCTGTACCTGTTCATCGGCAACTCGGGTGTGATGAGCTTTGGCCATGTCGCCTTCATGGGCGTAGGCGCCTATGTGGCGGCCTGGACCACCATGGACCCGGCCATCAAACAGTTTGTGCTGCCGGGCCTGCCGGCGCTGCTGCAATCGTCGTCGATGCACTGGCTGCTGGCCACGCTGCTGGCGGGCCTGTTCACGGCCCTGGTGGGCCTGCTGTGCGGCGCGCTGATTCTGCGGCTGACCGGCATTGCCACCTCGATTGCCAGCTTTGCCTTGCTGGCGATTTTCAACGTGGTGTATTCCAACTGGGATTCGGTCACTGCCGGCACCAGCTCGATTGTCGGCATCCCGACCACCGTGCAGCTGTGGCAGGCCGGCGCCTTCGCCATGGGCTCCATTGTGCTGGCGCACTTCTACAGCATCTCGCGCTTCGGCCTGGCGCTGCGCTCGGTGCGTGAAGAGCCGGTGGCGTCGCTGAGCTGCGGCGTCAACGCCTACCGCCAGTTGCTGATCGCCTTTGTGCTGAGCACCTTAGTCTGCGGTGTGGGCGGCGCGCTGGATGCGCAGTACCTGGGCGTGGTCAACCCCGATGCCTATTACCTGGGCCGTACCTTCTTTTGCCTGGCGATGCTGGTGGTGGGCGGGGTGTCCACGCTGAGCGGTGCCGTCACCGGTGTGCTGGCGCTGTCGGCGCTGACCGAAGTGCTGAACCGCCTGGAGGCCGGGCTGCATATCGGCACCTACACGCTGAGCATTCCCACCGGTGCGCAGGAAATCGTGATCGGCGTGCTGATGATCGTGGTGCTGATTGTGCGGCCCAAGGGGCTGGTGGGTCGCCGGGAGTGGCGTTGGAAGCATGCAGCTTGATGCGCCCTGCGCGAGCAGCCGGTGCGGATGGTGAGTAGGTGAAGTGGGTTTGACGGCTGTGCAAGCAGCGATTTTTTAACAAGGAAGCAATATGAAACTCTTGAAGAAACTGGTGCGGGCCGCGGCCGTGTTCGGGTTGATCCCGGCACTGCTGGGTGGTCTGTCCTCCGCCTGGGCCCAGAGCCCGGACATTGTGGTGGGCTTTGTCAACGCCAAGTCGGGTTGGCTGGAGGCCTATGACACGCCGGCACGGCGCGCAGCACTCATCCGCATCGACGAACTCAATGCTTCCGGTGGCCTGCTGGGCCGCAAGATCAAGGTGGTGGAGACCGACAGCAAGTCCGACCGCGCGCAGGCCGCCAAGGCCGCGCTGGACGCACTCGACCAGGGTGCCGAAATGCTGGTGGTGAGCTGCGACTACGACTTTGGCGCACCGGCGGCGCTGGAGGCGCAAAAGCGTGGCAAGGTGTCCTTCTTCCTGTGTGCCGAAGACGTCAAGGCCGGCTTGCAGGGCGTGGGCAAGTTCTCCTTCAGCTCCTCCGTGCTGGCGGCCGTGCAGGGCGCCACCATGGCCGAGTGGTCGCACAAGAAGCGCAATGTGAACACCGCCTATGTGCTGCTGGACACCAGCATCGAATACGACAAGGGCATCTGCACTGGCTTCAACTGGATGTGGGCCAAGCTGCCCGGCGTCAAGCTGCTGGGTGAAGACAGCTTCAAGAATTCGGATGCCTCGATTGCCGCGCAGATCTCGCGCATAAAAGCTTTGCCTGCGCCGCCCGACGCCATCATGTTGTGCTCTTACATACCGGGTGCCGCCAGTGCGGTGCGCCAGTTGCGCGCGGCCGGCATCAATTCGCTGATCCTGAATGGCGCGGCGGTGGACGGCAGCTACTGGCTGGACTCGGTGCCCGGACTCTCCAACTTTGTGTTGCCGGTGCAGGGCTCGATTTACGGGGATGACCCCAACCCCAAGGTGGAAGAGTTCAACAAGGTGTTTGAGCGCAAATACGGCGCACGCCCCTCCAGCACCTATGTCTACCCCGGCTATGTGCTGATGGATGTCTGGGCCAAGGCCGTGGACCGTGCCAAGACCCTGGACGCCGCCAAGGTGACGGCGCAGCTGGAGTCCATGAAAAATGAGCCCACGCTGTTCGGCCCGCGCACCTTCACGCCGCAAATCCACCACCAGAACCAGGCCCGTTTGCTGATCACCGAGATCAAGAACGGCAAGCCCGGCGTGGTGGACAACTGGACCATTTCCACCGCCGTGCCGCTGGACGTGCTGCTCAAGCGCTAAGCCTAGTCATCCGTGCCACCTGCTGCATTGCGCAACGGCCGGCACGGATTTTTTATTCAACGCTTCCCTTTTGTTGAGACACCATGTCCTCTCCTGCCAATACCAATGCCGCGCTGATGCAGCGCCGCCACCAGTCCGTCGCACGCGCCGTGGGCAATGCCCACGCGATCTTTGTCGAGCGCGCCGAAAACGCCGAGCTCTGGGATGTGGAGGGGCGCCGCTACATCGACTTTTGCGCCGGCATCGCGGTGGTCAACACCGGCCACCGGCATCCCGCCGTCATGCATGCCATCGCCGCGCAGAATGCGCGCTTCACCCACACCGGCTTTCAGGTGGTGGCCTACGAATCCTATGTGGCGCTGGCAGAAAAGCTGTGCGCGCTGGCGCCCGGCCCCTCGCCCAAGAAGGCCTTCTTCATGAGCACGGGTGCCGAGGCCATCGAGAACGCGGTGAAGATCGCCCGCTACGCCACCGGCCGCCAGGCCGTCATCGCCTTTGAAGGCTCCTTCCACGGCCGCACCCTGCTCGGTATGGCACTGACGGGCAAGGTCGCGCCCTACAAGCAGGGCTTCGGCCCGCTGGTGCCCGACATCTACCACGTGCCCTTTCCCAGCGCCGTGCACGGCATCACGGTGCAGGACTCACTGCACGCGCTGGAGCGCCTGTTCAAGTTCCATGTTGAGGCCAGCCGCGTGGCGGCCCTGCTGGTGGAGCCGGTGCAGGGCGAGGGCGGCTACCTGCCCGCACCCGAAGGCTTTCTGCAGGCCCTGCGCCAGCTCTGTGATGCGCATGGCATCGTGCTGATTGCCGACGAAATTCAGACCGGCATAGGCCGTGCCGGCAAGCTGTTTGCGGTGGAGCATTCCGGTGTCGAGCCGGACCTCATCACCCTGGCCAAGGGCCTGGGTGGCGGGACGCCGATATCGGCCGTTGTCGGCAAGGCCAGCATTGTGGACGCGGTGCCGCCCGGCGGCCTGGGCAGCACCTATGCAGGCCACCCGGTGGCCTGTGCCGCGGCGCTGGCCGTGCTGGACGTGATGCAGGAGGAAGGCCTGTGCGCACGCAGCATGGAACTGGGCGAGCGGCTGCGCGCGCATTTCCGCAAACTGGCCGAGCGCTTCCCGGTGATTGGCGATGTGCGCGGCCTGGGTGCCATGACGGCGGTGGAGTTTTTCAAGGATGGCGATTTCCACCAACCCGCCACTGAACTGGCCGCCGCACTCAAGACCGAGGCCGCCAAACGCGGACTGCTGTTGCTGACCTGCGGCAACTACAACAATGCCATTCGCGTGATGGTGCCGCTGACCATTCCGTTCGCGTTGCTGGAGGAGGGCCTCGCCATTTTTGACGCGGCACTGGCTGCCGTGTGCGGTGGCG
>CAJASG010000586.1 GCA_903944555.1 uncultured beta proteobacterium | reverse complement strand
ATTGCATTGGCTCAAGGCCAAAGCTGGCAGCGGTTTTGGCGGCGCTGGTTGCAAATCGCCGCCTGTGCGATCTTGGTCACGGCGGGCTCCGCCCTGATGTTTCCCCATAGCTTTATCTATTTTGGGGTGCTCCATGGCATGGCCGTGATGTTGGTGATGGTCCGGCTGAGCGCGGGGTGGGGCGCTTGGCTATGGCCCCTGGGTGCGCTTGCTATTGCTACTAAATTCATAGCTGCTTACGCAATAGATGCGGGGGTTTTAGGCGTATTTCTCAATGGGAAAATGTTCAACTGGCTGGGGCTGATCAGCGTCAAGCCCTTCACCGAAGACTATGTGCCGGTGCTGCCATGGTTGGGGGTGATGTGGTGGGGCATGGCAGGTGCGCAGTGGTGGATGGCGCGTGCGGCGGGCCAGCCAACGAGGGCAGGGTGGTCGACCCCACCATTGTTGCGCCCGTTGGCAATTTTGGGCCGCTGGAGCCTGAGTTATTACATGCTGCACCAACCCATTTTGTTGGGTGCTTTATGGCTGTGGGCCACGCTGGCCCGCTGAGCACAGACCTGTTAGCTTGCGGGTGACGCTTTACCCTGCGGGTCGGTGAATACGATACGGCCATCGGGGTCTACCGAGAATCTGCCGGTGGCGTAGTCTTTGCGAAGCCGCACTTTGGTGACACCAAATGCCAGATCGACCCCGCCCACCACGCCCATACTGACCTCCACCTTGGCATTGCGCGTGCGTGCAAGCTCCTTGTCTAGCTCGCCGCGTTCAGCCAATGATTTCCCCCATGTCTGCATTGCCTGTCGCCAGGATACTTTGACCCGGTCCAGCATTCCTTTGGGGTCGCCAATGGCAGTCAGGTGCTGCACCAGCTTTTGCAGGTTTTCTTCATTGGTTTTCTCTTTTTCGATACGCTGCTGCAGGGTTTGGTACTGCAGTTCCAACTCGGGGTTGGCGCCCACCACCACTTGGGTCACGACCCCCTTGTTGGAGCCGAGTAGGGGTGCTTTGACCAGCATCATCGCTTTGGCTGAACCGCCAGTCAGTCGGCCCCGCTGGGGTGCTTTGGTGCCAACGATGATTTGATTGAGCGCTTGCAGATCACATTCCAGAGCCATGTCGTTGAGGTCGATGACAGTGCCAGCGTAAATTTGCGAGCTTTCGGCAAACCGGGCGCTCACTGAGCCCCGCGCCCGTAATCGGGCGTTGGCAATGACGCCCCCGCAAACCTGGATGTTGCCCCCCGCTTCCAACACGGCGCCATCTACAGTCCCGCCCACCACGATGTCACCGCCAGCCTCGATCTTCATGCCCTGGATAACCTCACCTTCGACCTGCACTGTGCCATCAAAATAGATATTGCCCGTGGCCAAGTTCACCTCCGCCACGCGCAGAACCGGTTCGACCGAAACACCACAACGCACCCTGACCGGTTGTCCGGTGATGGAGGCGGTCAACAAATTGGCATCCTTGTCATCCACTTGCGCACCTGACAACTCGGCGGCAAAAGGTTCGTCATGTCCGGGACGCGGTGGCAGCACCTGGCCCCGAATCGTGTGGCCCTCGACGCCCAATGTTGCCGGAGTTCGCCGCATCAGGGGCGTACCAGCATGAACCAAGGTAATTGCGCCGTGTTCTCTGTAGTCTATGAACCCCATGGCATCCACCTTGGGTGCTCGGTCTACGGTTTGGGGCGACAGTTCTTCAAAAGATGCATCGGTGCCGTCTTCGGGGCTTTTGCCGCAGGCTACCGGAATTGGCGCGGTGGTGCCAAGTTCACACGCTTGGCGCAGTGCCTCCTGGTCCACACCAAACACCACACCCGCCTCCGTCAGCGCCCGAATGATGTCTTCAATGCTGGCAGGTTTGCCACCTTGGGGCGGGGTAAGGCTTAACTGTGCGGCCATCTCGTCGGGGGCAATTTGCACTTCGATTCTGGCATCGCGCTTTTCAGCAATCTGGACGACAAAAGGGGTTTGTTTGGTGTTGCAGTCGGTAGCAGCCGCTGCCAGGGCGGCTTCATCCATCGCGCATTCACCGTAGCCCGACTGCACCAACATCGCCTGCAAGGTGGCGCTGTCAACGGGCGCACGCCCCTCTTGCGGCTGACCACGCAAGAAGATTTGCCCGTCGGCTTCAGAGAGCGAAAGACCCGCGAGTTCCATGCGCTGATGTCTCCTGTCATTGTTCTAGTGCGTGAACGGTAACACTTGCATCGGTATATTGCTAGCGGAGTTAAGGGCTGAAACGAAAAAACGCGGCCAACGCCGCGTTTTCTTCATTTAGCTTAAGGGCGACCTATTCGATCTTGGCCTTGGCACGCAATTCTTCCTGGAACTTAACCATTTTTTGCTGTGTCAATTGCTGGCCGATTTGGGGTTTGACTTCTTCCAGTTTTGGCAGCATGGCATCACGCACATCGTCCAAACGGATGATGTGGTAACCGAACTGGCTCTTCACGGGTGTCTCGGTGGTTTTGCCTTTGGTCAGCGCGATCAAAGCGTCGGAAAATTCCTTGACGTAGTTGCTGGGGTTGGCCCAATCCAGATCACCACCGTTGGCGCCAGAGCCGGGGTCCTTGGAGGATTTCTTAGCAATCACGTCAAACTTGCCGCCTTTTTTCAGCTGCGCAATGATGGCTTTGGCTTCGTCTTCTTTCTCCACCAAGATGTGACGAGCACGGTATTCCTTGCCCGCGTTGGCCGCAACAAATTTGTCGTACTCGGCTTGAATTTCGGCGTCCGTCACGGGGTTCTTCTTTTGGAAGTCGGTGAAGAGTTCGTTGATCAGAATCGACTGGCGGGCGGACTCCACCTGTGACTTGTAGTCGTCGGTGGCATCCAGGCCGCGTGCCTGGGCTTCCTGTGCGAATACTTCACGCGAAATTACGGCATCCTTGAGCTGCCCTTGCTGGTCAGGCGTGACCGGACGGCCCGAGCGCGCCAACTGCTGCGCCAGTGCATCGATACGGGCTTTGGGAACAGCTTTGCCGTTCACAATGGCCACATTCTGGGCGATGGCCACGGGTGTCAATGCTGCCAGCAAAGCGGCTGTCGCAAGAGCGGTCAAAATCTGCTTTTTCATTCAATTTCCTTCAAGGGTTCTTTGGTAATTGGGTCAGAGGTCGGAGCCTCGGTTTCAATGGCGAGGGCGTGCAAGCCCTGATCGATGAAATCTTGCAGCGAATCATACACAAGCCGATGCCGCGCTACGCGGGTGAGTCCGGTAAAAAGATGTGAAGTAACACGCACCCGAAAATGGGTTCCAAAACCGGTTCCATTGGCTCCTGCATGGCCCGCGTGTTGGTGGCTTTCGTCCAGCACTTGCAGACGGGTCGGTGCCAGACGTTCATTTAGGCGGTTTTCTAGCTGCAACGCTGTGGGACCAATACTCATGACTTGGAGCCTTCCTGTGGGGCTGCGTCGCCTTTAATGTGGGGGGCAATAAACAGACCTTGCCCAATGATGAACGCCAGAGGGAACAAATAGCCCCATAGTTTGAAGCTGACCCATGCTTCGGTGCTGTAGTTCATCACGACGTACGCATTAATAAGCGCCATAAATGCGCAATAGACCACCCACGCCACATTCAGTTTGCGCCAAATGGCATCTGGCAGCGCAAGTTGGCTGCCCAACAACAATTTGAGAAAATTCTTGCGCATTCCCCATACCGTAATCGCCAAACCAATCGCCATGGCCGCGTACAACACAGTGGGCTTCCACTTAATGAAGCGGTCGTCGTGCAGCACCAGCGTGAGGGTTCCGAACAACAACACCAGCACCAACGTGACTTTGTGCATGAGTTGCAATTTGCGGTCCATGCCGTAAATCAACGCCATTTGCAGCACGGTGGCACCCATAAGCACCGCAGTGCCCACATAGATGTCGTAGAGTTTGAAAGCGCCAAAGGGACATTCAGCCTGCCGGCCTTCTCAGGGGAAAAACCGATTCTGGTCCTGGGCGCCACTGTGCTGCCCCAAAGTCTGTGGGTGCTGGGTGTCAGTGCACTGGTGGTGCTGGCCCTGGGGTATTTTTTCAAATACACGCTTT
>CAJASG010000585.1 GCA_903944555.1 uncultured beta proteobacterium | reverse complement strand
CGATCTTGTAGCGAAACAGGAGCTCCTTGGCAGCAATAGCCGCCAGAGCCACCCACAGTGCGGAGACATGCACGGTGGCGATGGTGTCAGGTGCCTGCAGCTTGAGCAGGGCCGACCAGACCATGCCGATCCCGACGATCAGTAGCAGTAAGCCCAGCGCCAGCGAGGCGGCTGTCTCAAAGCGCTGGTGACCGTAGGGGTGATCCACATCGGCGTCTTTTTGGCTGTGGTGGCTGGCAAACAGCACCACAAAGTCCGCTACCAGGTCCGACAGCGAGTGGATACCGTCGGCAATCAGGCCTTGGGACTTGGCAAACACCCCCACCACGATCTGGGTCGTGGACAGCACCAGGTTGACCCCCACACTGACCCAGGTGCTGCGGGTGGCGGCAGCGCTGCGTTCGGCGGAGGTATGGGTGGCGTGCTCGGAGTCGTCGTCGAGGTCGGCAAAGTCCATGGCTAGCTCAGGTGTTTACCCGCAATGCCGGCCAGCTCGAACATCGTCACCTGGGGCTTGCCAAACACTGCCAGCAACTTGGCATCGGCATTGATGGCGCGCTTGTTGGTGGCGTCTTGCAGGCCGTTGGCCTTGATGTAGTCCCACAGCTTTTTGATGACTTCGGTGCGCGCTACGGGTTCGGCGCCAATCACCGCAGCCAGCTCGGCGCTGGGCAGCTTGCCGCTGGCAGCGGTGGTTTTGCGCGGTGCTTTGGGTTTTGCGACTTTGGTTGCGGCTTTGCTGGCAACCTTCTTTGCAGGTGCTTTTTTGGCTGCAGCCCCCGTGGTACCTGCGCGGGCAGCTCCTGTTTTAGTAGCGGCGGTGGTTTTGGCCGCGGTCTTGCGCGGCGGGAATTTGCTGGGCGCAAACTCAAAATTCACCTTGCCAGCCTCAGCATCCCAGGCCAGCATGGCCTTGAAGGCGCGGCGGGTGCGCATGCTGACGAACTTGTCCAAGAGGTCGGTCTTGCCGGTTCCCAGCAGCTTGGTCATTTGCTCGCGGAAAATCGGCTGCTGCAGGATGACCTGCCCGCTCTTAAAGTCGCAACTGGGGGTGGGTTGCGCCAGGGTGGGCACCGAGTGGTCGCACACGTAGTTTTTGCCATGCTCATAGACCGAGCCGCCCGATGCGTTGCCTGTGGCTGCGCCGCACTTGGGGCAGGGGCCCAGAGTTTCCTGGGCCGAAAAGTCGACCAGTTCGCCGGTCTCTTCGCCTTTTTTGTCGTCGCCAAAGTCAAACTCCAGCTTATAGTTTTTGGTTTCTTCGTCGAACTTGATGACCATCTCGGCGGTGAACGGCCAGCCAGCTTTGGATCGGAAGCCTTCCAGCGGGCCAATCTTGCGGTCGCGCAGGAATTGCTCCACTTCAGCCACCTCAAAGGTGCGCCCGGCAGGGGTTTTGCCAAAGGAAAAGCCGCAGCCGTCCTCGGTGCCGGTCTTGCCGGTGCAGGTGTAGCGGCGGTAGTTTTCCTTGACGATGCCGCCGCAGTTTGGGCAGGGGCTGGTGAGTGTGGCGTAGTCACCGGGGATGGTGTCGCGGTCGTACTCTTTGGCTTTTTTCACCATGCGTTCGGTCATGGCCGCAATCTCGGCCATGAAACTTTCGCGGCTGAGCTTGCCCTGTTCCATTTGCGATAACTTGTATTCCCATTCGCCTGTGAGTTCGGCTTTGGACAGCTCTTCCACTCCCAGGCCACGCAACAGCGTCATCAGCTGGAAGGCCTTGGCGGTGGGGATCAGCTCACGGCCTTCGCGCAGCATGTATTTTTCGGCAATCAAACCTTCAATGATGCTGGAGCGGGTGGCTGGCGTACCCAGGCCCTTCTCCTGCATGGCTTCGCGCAGTTCGTCGTCTTCCACGGTCTTGCCAGCGCCTTCCATAGCGCCCAGCAAGGTGGCTTCCGAGTAGCGGGCGGGGGG
>CAJASG010000584.1 GCA_903944555.1 uncultured beta proteobacterium | reverse complement strand
GCGGTAGATGCGCTCCACCGGGAAGTCGCTGACATAGCCGTAGCCGCCCAGGGTCTGGATGGCGACGCTGCACACCTTTTCTGCCATTTCGCTGGCGAACAGCTTGGCCATGGCGGCTTCTTTCAGGCAGGGGCGCCCGGCATCTCTTAGAGACGCTGCGTGCCAGATGAGCTGGCGGGCTGCTTCCAGTTGCGTCGCGCATTCGGCCAGCCTAAAGCCCACTGCCTGGTGGTTGAAGATGGGTTGACCAAAGCTCTGGCGGTCCTTGGCGTAGGCCACCGCCACATCAAATGCGCTGCGCGCCATGCCCACGCTTTGCGCGGCAATGCCGATGCGCCCACCTTCCAGCCCGCCCAGAGCGATGCCGTAGCCTTCGCCCTCTTTACCAATCAAGTTCTCCACCGGGATGCGGCAGTTGTCAAAATTGATCTGCGCCGTGTCGCTGGAGTGCTGGCCCAGCTTGTCTTCCAGCCGCGCCACCACATAGCCGGGTGCGTTGGTCGGTACCAGAAAGGCGCTCATGCCCTTCTTGCCTGCGCCCTTGTCGGTAACGGCAATGACGATGGCCACGTCACCATGCTGGCCGCTGGTGATGAACTGCTTGACGCCGTTGATCACGTATTCGTCGCCCTCTTTCACCGCGGTGGTGCGTAAACTGGAAGCGTCCGAGCCCACATGCGGCTCGGTCAGGCAAAAGGCACCCAGCATCTCGCCGCGTGCCAACTTGGTCAGCCAGTGCTTCTTCTGCTCGTCATTGCCGTACTTCATCAGGATGGCGTTGACCGGGCAGTTGGTCACGCTGATGACGGTACTGGTGCCGCCGTCACCGGCGGCAATCTCTTCCAGCACCAGCGCCAGCGTGAGGTAGTCCAGGTTGGCACCGCCAAACTCCTCCGGCACACAAATACCGTAGGCACCCAGCGCGGCGAGCCCCTGGTGCGCATCCTTGGGAAAGTGGTGCTCCTTGTCCCAACGGGCAGCGTGTGGCCACAGCTGCTCTTGGGCAAAAGTGCGCACCGCGTCGCGGATCATTTCCTGGTCTAAGGTCAGCAGCATGGGGTTGGCCCGAGGGCATCCGTACAAAATTTATATGAAATAGGGCTCTAGGCCCCGTGGAATATGCGCAAGCAGCTCCTGAATTTATAGCATTTCAATGGCAACCGCAGTGGCTTCACCACCGCCAATACACAGCGTGGCGATGCCTTTTTTCAGGCCGCGCGCCTTCAAGGCATGGATCAGCGTGACCATGATGCGGGCACCGGACGCGCCGATGGGGTGGCCCAGGGCACAAGCGCCACCGTTCACGTTCACCTTGTCGTGCGAGAGGTTCAGGTCGTGCATAAGCGCCATGGGCACCACGGCAAAGGCTTCGTTCACTTCCCACAGGTCCACCTCGGCAGCGGACCAACCGGCTTTGGCCAGTACCTTGTTCACCGCGCCCACCGGGGCGGTGGCAAACCAGTTGGGTTCTTGTGCGTGCACCGCATGGGCCACAATTTTGGCCAGCGGCTTGCAGCCCAACTCGGCAGCGGTGGTGCCGCGCATCATCACCATGGCGGCGGCGCCGTCGTTGTTGGAGCTGCTGCTGGCGGCGGTGATGGTGCCGTCTTTCTTGAAGGCTGCTTTCAAGGTGGGGATCTTGTCCAGCTTGATCTTGCCCGGGCCTTCGTCG
>CAJASG010000583.1 GCA_903944555.1 uncultured beta proteobacterium | reverse complement strand
TCCCCCCTGAATGCCATTTTGGGACTGGCCTACTTGCTGGAGCAGGCCAATCTGGACCCGGACTCCACCCATATGGTGCGCAAGATCAGGGCATCCGGGCGCATGCTACTCAGCCTGATAAGCGACATCCTGGATGTCTCCAAGATTGAAGCCGGGCAGATGATGATCGAACAGGCACCGTTTCGCCTGTTCGACGTGATCGACAACCTGGCCATCGTGCTGGGGGTGGCAGTGGGCGACAAGAACATCAAACTTATCATCCAGCCCCCGCCCGAAGGGGTGCAAGCGCTGATCGGAGATGCCTTGCGTCTGGAGCAGGTGCTGATCAACCTGAGCATCAACGCCATCAAGTTCACCCATGAAGGTCAGGTGGAATTGCGCACCGAGGTGCTGGCCAGCACCAGCGAGGAAATGACGCTGCGCTTTTCGGTGCGCGACACGGGCATCGGCATTGCGCCGGAGTTACAGGCCAATGTATTTGTCGCTTTTACCCAGGCCGACAGTTCCACAACCCGCCGCTTTGGCGGCACCGGCCTAGGGTTGACGATTTGTCGCCAGTTGGTCAGCCTGATGGGGGGGGATATCGGTCTGAGTAGCACCCTGGGACAGGGCAGCGAGTTCTGGTTCACCCTGACCCTAAAGACCGTGTCTGACCGCAACATGGCCGCTGGCACCAACCCGGGCGCGCAGGCTCTACTGGCCGACCGTAGCGCCAGCGCGCTGGTGCAGGCCCGGGGCATTGCGGAAGGCCTGGGCTGGCCGGTACAGACTACGGTGCTTAAAGAGCTGGCCGGTGTGCGCGTGCTGGTGGTGGATGACAGTGAGATCAACTGCGAGGTGGCGCGGCGCATTCTGCATGGCCAGGGCGCCATCGTATCCCTGGCCGCCAATGGCCAGGAAGCCCTTGACTGGCTGCAGGCCCATCACGATGCGGTGGACCTGGTGCTTATGGACGTGCAAATGCCGGTGATGGATGGAATAGAAGCCACCCGCCGCCTACGCCAGATGCCCGCATTTGCCCACCTGCCCATCGTCGCGCTGACGGCCGGGGCCTTCAAGTCGCAACAGGACGCGGCACATGCCGTGGGCATGACACACTTCATCAGCAAACCCTTTGATGTGCCCTCCACCATTGCCATGATCCTGCGACTGACCACGCGTACAGCAGATGCTGTCGCACAGGAGGTTCATACGCAGGGCATGCCAGCCACTCCACTGGATGCGATTGCTGGTGGGGAAGATCTTCGGGTCATCGATGTTGCAAAGGGTCTGGAGATCTGGAGCGACGAAGCCTCCTACAAAAAGTTTTTACACCGCTTTGTTGATCTCTACCAAGATGCGGCGGTACAAATGCAATTGCAGTTGAAACAATCAGACCGTCTTGCCGCGCGTGCGCTGGCGCACAAGCTTGCCGGGGTGGCGTCCAACATGGCATTGACTGAGACCTTCCACTGCGCGCGTGAATTGGATCGGGTGCTGCAAACCGACCTCGATCCAGCAACGTATCTAACGAAACTCGACCGTGCGCTTCTGCATGCGGTCAGCGCCATCAAGCAACGTTTCGGGGGCTCATGATGCCAACACCCACAAAAAGCGAACAGTGTTACACGGCGATGGTGATCGATGACGACGAGTTCAGCTTCGAAAACCTGCGCGCCAAGCTACGGCACATGGATGTAACAACCGTTATCTGGGCCAACAACGGGCGGGCAGCGATTAATATGCTGGACGCGATGGCGAAACCGCCCGATCTTGTGATTTGCGATATTTTCATGCCTGAGATGGATGGCATCGAGTTTTCGGAGCAGTTGAGCATGCGAAGATACCAAGGCCACCTGATTTTGATGTCAGGTGGGGATCAGTCGATGCTACAGATAGCGCAGCACATTGCCATCGCCAATCGCATTAAGGTGCTTGGAGCATTCAGCAAACCCATTTCCATGGAAACCCTTGAAGGTGCGCTTGCCTTCCATTTGAAATGAAATTAATACCAAACACACCCGCACGTCATGGCGATGTCCAGAAAACATTTTGTACCACCCGTGAAGCAGGAACGTTGCTTGGCGTGTCGGCAGGTACGGTGCAACTATGGGCGGACAGCGGTTTGCTGCAAGCATGGCGGACAGCGGGGGGGCACAGGCGCGTTTTACTGGACTCCGTCACCCGTCTGCTGCAACACAATCAGGCTACAGTCCCGGTGGCTTCAAGCCCTTTTGTAGCCCCTGCATTTGGCTCGCGCCGCCTGAACATCATGGTGGTCGATGATGATGAACATATGCTGGAACTCTATCGAATTCATATGTCGAACTGGCCAATGGAGCCGGAAATCACCCGCATCAATGATGCGGTTGCAGCCTTGCTGTCCATCGGACGACGGTGTCCGGATTTGCTGGTAACGGATCTGCACATGCCAGGCATGGATGGATTCAATATGTTGCGCGTCCTGTGCAAATCGCCTGAGATGTCCAAAGCAACCATCGTAGTGGCAAGTTCACTGGACGAATATGAAATCCTACGACGCGGCGGCGTTCCTGCCGACATCGAAGTCCTGTCCAAACCTGTGCCATTTGCCCGCCTGCTGGCGATTGCAACCGACATTCTCAACCAAGGCCGCTTTCTGCGTCCGCCAAGCCAGGCGCCCGAATTTGATTCATCACCAGGACATCCCCGAGCAGGCATTTCGTGACATACAGGCAACTAGCCAAGCGAAATAACCATGTGGAGGCCTGATCAAAAACAGCCGCCAATATGGGGATTACTCTTAGTCCATTGAAGTTGCTTGTCGCCCACACCAATGGTTTGGCAGTCGGAAATCGGTCACTCGCGACGACGGCAATTTTGTAAACAGGAGGTTAGACGCTGGGTGTCACTTGGACCGCCGGCTTAAAAAGCCAGGAGCCGCATTTATCCAGCGCGTGTGCCTTACTTCAAGCGTTTTATCAAGCTCGACGTATCCCAGCGATTGCCGCCCATGTGCTGCACATCACCATAAAACTGGTCCACCAAGGCGGTGACCGGCAGGCGGGCACCATTGCGCTTGGCCTCGTCCAGCACCAGGCCCAGGTCTTTGCGCATCCAGTCCACTGCAAAGCCAAAATCGAACTTGTCGGACACCATGGTTTTGCCACGGTTGTCCAGCTGCCAGCTATGCGCAGCCCCTTTCCCAATGACGTCCAACACCTGGTTCATGTCCAGGCCGGCCTTTTGGCCGAAGGCAATGGCCTCGCTTAAGCCCTGCACCAGCCCGGCGATGCAGATCTGGTTCACCATCTTGGCCAACTGACCCGCGCCACTGTCACCCAACAAAGTGAAGGCCCGTGAGAACGCCATGGCCACCGGCTGCGCGAGCGCAAAGGCCGCCGGATTGCCGCCACACATCACGGTCAGCATGCCGTTCTGTGCTCCTGCCTGGCCACCGGACACCGGCGCGTCCACAAAATACAGGCCCAGATTGCGCGCCGCAGCGCTCAGTTCGCGCGCCACACTGGCCGATGCCGTGGTGTGATCGACAAACACAGCACCCGGCTCCATGCCCGCAAAAGCGCCATCGGCGCCCAAGGTCACGCTGCGCAGGTCGTCGTCGTTGCCCACGCAGCAAAACACCACTTGAGCCCCTTGCGCAGCCAAGCGCGGTGTTGCACCAAACGAATGCAGGCTGCTTGACGCGCCAGTCCCGGCAAATTCAGCACACCACGCTGCTGATTTGCTTGCGGTGCGGTTATAGACCTTGACTTGGTGACCGGCACTGGCCAAGTGGCCGGCCATGGGGTAACCCATCACACCCAGGCCCAAAAAGGCGACTGGAGCAGGGGCACAGGCTTCGTAGGTTTTGGCGTTGATATTGGACATGGGTTGTTGGGTCACAGAATGGCAAAGTTTTCGGTTCCAGCAGACAGGTCGTTGGACTTGCCGCGCTGGCTGTTGAGTTTGATTTGCAGACGCAAATCGTTCACCGAGTCGGCGTTGCGCAGAGCGTCTTCGTAGGTGATGCCCTGGCTCTCGTACAGGTCGAACAGCGCTTGGTCGAAGGTTTGCATGCCGAGGTTGCGGCTCTTCTTCATGATCTCCTTGATCTCGGCCACTTCGCCCTTGAAAATCATGTCTGAGATCAGGGGGGAGTTAATCAAAATCTCCACCGCCGCCATGCGGCCCTTGCCGTCCTGTTTGGGGATCAGGCGCTGAGAGACCAAGGCTTTCAGGTTGAGCGACAGGTCCATCAGCAGCTGGCTACGCCGCTCTTCGGGGAAGAAGTTGATGATGCGGTCCAGCGCCTGGTTGGCGCTGTTGGCATGCAGGGTAGCCAGACACAGGTGGCCGGTTTCAGCAAACGCCACCGCGTGCTCCATGGTTTCGCGGTCGCGGATTTCGCCCATC
>CAJASG010000582.1 GCA_903944555.1 uncultured beta proteobacterium | reverse complement strand
TGCCTTGGGTGCCGATGTGGAAAGCGGCTTGGTCAACATCGACAAACAACTGGCCACGATTCAGCGGCTCTCCAATAGTGACGAGTCCACAGCGCTGGCCAAGCAGTTGGTGGATGCCATGGCCGGCTGGACCAAGCGCGTACGGGGCTTTGTCACCATGGTCAAGGCGCAGCCACTGGAGTTGCTGGAGATGAGTTGGGAGGTCCCGC
The DNA here is from genome assembly GCA_903944555.1 of uncultured beta proteobacterium. Lineage (GTDB taxonomy): Bacteria > Pseudomonadota > Gammaproteobacteria > Burkholderiales > Burkholderiaceae_C > Allorhodoferax. The sequence goes on along the minus strand of CAJASG010000582.1, from coordinate 2,289 downwards.
TGGAAGACGCCGGCCTGTTGAACGACACCCGCAAGCTGGAGAAAATTGTGGATGCGCTGGTGCTGCAGCGCGGTCAGTCGGCCGAAGCCACCATTGACCGGGCGGCCAGCATCTACAAAACATCGGTGGTTTGGGTGCTGGTGATCACACTGGCGCTGATTGTTTTGTCGCTGGGCATCAGCGCGTGGGTCATGGGGCGCTTGACGCGCCAGCTGGGCGGGGAGCCAGCCTATGCCAAATCCATTGCCAGTCGTATTGCGCATGGCGACCTGTCCATGCAAATCCGGCTGGAAGACAATGACACCGAAAGCCTGCTGCACTCATTGCGCGATATGCAGAGCCAGCTGGGCGACACCATGGGGGAAATCGCGGAGAGCTCCAAACTGGTGGCCCATGCGTCCCGTGAAATCTCCGTGGGCAATCAGGATTTGTCGCAGCGCACGGCGCAGCAATCTGCCGCGCTGGAAAAAACAGCGTTGAATGTCGACCACATGGCTGCGATTGCCAAGCGCTATGCCGACAGCGCCACGCAGGCGGCCAGACTCTCCGCCAGCGCGACAGAGGCCGCCATGCAGGGTGGAGAGGTGGTGGCCAAAGTGAGCATGACGATGGACCAAATCAGCAAGAGCACCAAGGCCATCCACTCCAATATTGGCGTGATTCAGAGCATTGCGTTCCAGACCAACATTCTGGCCCTGAATGCGGCTGTCGAGGCGGCACACGCGGGTGAGCAGGGACGCGGGTTTGCCGTGGTGGCTGCCGAGGTGCGTGCGCTGGCCCAGCGCAGTGCCAGCGCTGCCAAGGAGATCAATGCACTGATTGAAAACTCGACCCAGCTTGTCAAGGAAGGCACGCAATTTGCCAACAGTTCAGGCATGACCATTGCCGATATGGCGCAGGCCGTGCAGCAAGTCAGCACCGTGATGGAAGAAGTCTCCGGTGCATCGCTGGAGCAAAGCGCCGGCATCGACGAGATCAATCTCGCCGTGTCGCAACTGGACGAGAGCACCCAGCAAAACGCCGCCATGGTGAAGGAAGCCTCCGCCGCCGCCCAGTCGCTGGATGAGCAGGCCCAGAACCTGGATCAGCTGGTCGGGCGGTTCGACCTGAAGGCTGCGTAAAAGCGCCCCCGGCTATTTGAAAATGACGGTCTTGTGGCCGTTGATCAACACCCGGTGCTCGCTGTGCCATTTGACCGCGCGGGCCAGTACCTGGCTCTCGGTGTCGCGGCCTTGGGTGGTGAGGTCTTCCACCGTTTTGCTGTGGTCCACGCGGGCCACGTCCTGCTCAATGATGGGGCCTTCGTCCAGGTCGGCCGTCACGTAATGGGCCGTGGCGCCAATCAGTTTCACGCCCCGGTCGTGCGCCTGGTAGTAGGGCTTGGCGCCCTTGAAACTGGGTAAGAAGGAGTGGTGGATGTTGATAGCACGGCCCGAGAGCTTGCGGCACATGTCGTCACTCAATATCTGCATGTAGCGCGCCAGCACGACCAGTTCGGCCCCTTCCGCGTCGATGATTTCCAGTTGGCGCGCCTCGACTTGGGCTTTGGTGGCAGCGGTGACGGGCAGGTGGTGGAACGGCACGTTGTAGCTGGCCGCCAATTGGTAAAACTCGCGGTGGTTGGAGACGATGGCGCGAATGTCCAGCGGCAACAGCCCACTCTTCCAGCGAAACAGCAAGTCGTTCAGGCAATGGCCCTCTTTGCTGACCAGTAGCACGGTGCGCATCGGCTGCGCCGTGGCGTGCAGGCTCCATTGCATCTTGAAGGGTCCGGCAAAAAAGCCCAGCTGGCTGCGCAAATCTTCCGAGGTGAGCTGCACGCAGGTGAATTGCACCCGCATGAAAAACAGGCCGGTGTCGGGGTCGTTGTACTGTGCGGCTTCTTCAATATTGCCACCGCGTTCCAGCAAAAAGCCGGAGACCGCATGGACCAGCCCCAGGCGATCAGGGCAGGAAAACGTAAGAATGTAGGTCTTGTTCATGGTGCCCCGATTGTCGCAGGGCTCGGAGAGCGCTATGGCCCTGTTGCCGCAGGTTGGCGGGTTAGTGGACCACGACCGGGTTTTGCGCCAGTTCGGCGTACTGCTCCAGCGTGTCTTCCACCTCTTCCTGGGTGGGGGTGTTCACCTGCCAGGCCATGATGTGCTGTTGGAAAAGTTCCGCCCAGGAGCCGTCCAGATAGACCTCTTTGCCGGAGCGCTTGTCGACAATCTCGAAGCCGTGGCGCGCCAGCATGGGCACACCGCGCGGGTATTGCTCCGTCGCTTCTTTTCCAAACGCCGCCGCACT
>CAJASG010000581.1 GCA_903944555.1 uncultured beta proteobacterium | reverse complement strand
CGCCCAACGGCAAAAGGATTGCGGTCGCTCAAAGTGCACCGGGCAAAGGCGTTTTGAAGCCCAAGAGCCGTGCCATACTTGGTTTGATACGGTTGAATTTCCTATCCGTAATTGTTGTCCTGTCGGTGCTGCGGCAAAATTTGCCGGTTGCGGGTGTCATGTTTCAGACAGTTCTGGCCTTAAGGATTGCGTATGTTCCGGAAAAAGCGCCAATTGCCTATTCGACTGGTGAAACTGGTTGAGTCTTTCGCTCGCGCACTGGTTGGGCTGGTGCTGGGGTTGATTTGTGCCTTGGCAAACGCGGCGGCCGTTGATGTTTCCCGGCTTTCCGGTAACAACATGGGAATGCTGGGTCTCTATGCCGATGTCTTCACTGAAGACCAGGCCCCACTTGGGCTTGACGCGGCACGCACCCTCTATCGTGAAGGTCGGTTTACACCCGGGGTGCGCCCGGTCATAAATTTCGGCATCGGTGCCAGTCCGGTTTGGGTGCGCCTGGGGCTTTTCAATCCGGCTGATGGACCCAAAAATTTTCATGCCACCCTTGGCATGACATGGATCGACCATCTTGACGCGTACCTTGTTTCCGATGGGGGCATCGTGGTCGAGCTGCATGCGGGTGATGCCTTGCCGGGTGCGCTCGGTGTGGTGCCTGGTATTGGCATGGGGTTGCTGCTGCCGGTGCCGGCCGGGCACAGCGAGCTGTATCTGCGGGCGCAAACTCCCGACCCGATGCTATTGCCGATAACACTAATGCCTGAGCGCGTACTGGCTGCGAATGAGCGCGACGTGCACTATGTGTATGGCATGCTTTATGGGTTTTTACTAGCACTTGTCGTCTACAACTGCATGCTATTTTTCGGGCTGCGCCGGCGCAGCTACCTGTATTACGCACTGTATGTGCTTTGTTTCATCGCCATGCACTACAGCTACACCGGGCACGGGTTTGCCTACCTGTGGCCCGATCGCCCAGACATTCAGCGCTTTGTCATTGTTGCGTTCATATTGATTTACGCCGCCAGTGGCCTCTTATTTGCCATTGGTTTTCTCGAGTTGGCGCAGCACGCCACACGGCTCTATCACTGGGTGCGCGGCTTTGCATTGGCCGGCTTGTTGGCGATGGCGCTTTGCATCGCACTGGATAGCCAGCTCGCGGCGGTATTGCTGGCCTTCAGCTATTTGAGTACCGTCACAGCCATCATGGTGGGGCTGGGTGTCTATGCGGTGCTAACAAAGCGAGACGCCGGCGCCTACTTTCTCGCAGCAACTCTTTTTGGCATGTTGGGAGCGGCAGCAACCACGACCAGCGTTTGGGGTGCAATTCCGTACGTTGCAATCACCTACCATGGCATTGAGGTTGGAATCGTGATTGAGGCCACTGCTGGCACTGGCGCTGGCAAGCCAAGTGCGCTATGAACAAATCGCCCTCGCGCAAGCCGAGTATCTGGCGCAGCATGACCCACTCACTGGCCTGCACAATCGGCGTGCTTTTTTTGATTTGAGTAAAGCCGCTTGGGCACAGACCCACCGCAATGCGCGCCCTTTGAGCGTGCTGATGCTCGACATCGATCACTTCAAACAGATCAACGACCGCCACGGGCATGAGGCTGGCGACAAACTGCTGGTCACTGTCAGTCGCCTGCTCCTCACGACCCGCCGGGTTGGCGATTTACTGGCACGGTGGGGTGGTGAAGAATTTGTCCTTCTCTTGCCTGAAACCGACCTCCATCAAGCGCGCCAGTTTGCGGAACGAATTCGCCAGATCATTCAGGAATCCGGGGCGACCCCCGAGCCAGACGCCATTCGGTGCACGACGAGCATTGGTGTGGCTGAGTACGCGGGCGATACCAATCTGGACGCTCTGATCGCACGGGCCGATGCACGCTTGTATGAAGCCAAGGCCGGCGGGCGCAATAAGGTCTGCGGCTGACAAGTTGGCCGGGTGATCACGCGCCTGAAGTGCGGTGAGCAGGGCAACAATCCGACGCATTCGCCTGTACTCGGCCTCCAACTGGCCCAGTGCCAATGTCTTCGCACACGCTACTCGTTGATAAGTGGGTCATGCGCAGTTAAATAGGCGCCCAGTGGCTTGTCGGTGTGTTGAATGTGTCCGAGCAACCAGTCCTTGATGGACTGCAGAAGCTGCAGCTCTGCGCCTTGGTTGAACTCTGCGGCTATTTGCTGTAGGTCGTGCAGCAAACTCATATGCTGTTTTTTATGCGCCTTCACTTGTGGGTAGTCGTAGCGCTCCATTAGCGTTTCCTCTGTGGCGAAATGGTTGGCTGTGAATGTAAGCAAGGCGGCAAACAGTTTCTTCAGTTCGGCGTCATCACGGCCTTCTTCAAGAAGTCGGTTCAGGTCGTTCACCATTTGAACCATCTGGCGATGCTGGTCATCAATGATTTTGACGCCCGTCAGGTGGGTGGTGTCAAAAACCAGCCAATTACCCGGTATCGTCCTGCAGCCAGATTCCGCTTGAGAGTGCACCGCCTTGCCCAAACCACTGTGCTTGCTTTCGTACATGGCAGTATCTGCCGCTGCAATCAAGGAGTCCATTTCGAGCGCGTTGTCCGGGTAGATGGAGATTCCTATGCTGACACCGATGCCACACTGCTGCCCCTCGGGTAGCTCGATTGGCGCAGTAATAGCGTCTATCAGCTTTTGTGCAATAGGCCCCGCTTCGGCGGCCTGCGTCAGGTCGCCAACGATCAGGGCGAATTCGTCGCCACCCAGGCGGGCCAACGTATCACCGGAACGCACACAGGCTTGCCAGCGATTGGCCACCGTCTTCAAAACAAAATCACCCGCTTCATGACCGAACTGGTCGTTTACCGGTTTGAATTTGTTTAAATCCATGAACAGCAGACCCACATGTTTTCCAGCGCGTCGGGCACGCGACATTTCGCGGGCCAGCTGCTGGAAGAACAGGTGCCGATTGGCCAATTCAGTGAGCGTGTCGTAGTTGGCTTGGTGAAATGCCACCTCTGCGGCATTTTTGAGATACGTAATATCGTGGTACAGCGCAATGCGCTGTCGGGCTAGGCCGTCGGGGCCGCAAATGGTGTTGATGGCGACCTGTTCAGCTACCAGATTGCCACTTTTATGCCGGTTCCAGACCTCGCCTTTCCACTCGCCTTTGGTAAGCACTTCATTCCACATGCGCTTGTAAAAGGCATCATCTTGTTTGCCTGATTTCAGAATCCTTGGGGTATTGCCAATCGCTTCTTCTGCGGTAAAACCTGACAGCGCGGTGAACGCCGGGTTGACAGAGGTGATAGTGCCTTCGGCATCCGTGATGATCATGCCTTCGCTGGTGGTTTGAAAAAACTTGGCGGCAATTTTCAATGTTTCTTCGTGCTGTTTGCGCTGCGCCAGCTCGCGATCCAGTTGCGCCTGGACGTGGTGCACCGCAAGCAAAACGTACATCACGGTCGCCACCACGCTCGAAATAAGCGCCATGACGTAGAACTGCACGATGTCCCATCTTGCGACAAACATATCCGTCAGGTCGGCAGAATAGGTGTGATACGTCTTCAAAACGTTCGCTGCGGCTGTAAGGAGTAAGACTGCGGCCAACACCCGCAAAGTCGTTTTTTGATAGGCGCCCTTACAGGTCAGGCATGCGATGGCGACATAGATGTCGAAAATGATGGTCGGTGCGCTGATGGCCACAGTCCGCAGAGCCAAGTCCGGCGTGACAAACAAGTACCAGAGGCACCCCGCCATAGCGCTGACGAAAATCAAGATACCAGCCCGCCAGGGCACGCGGCGCTCTGTGGCCATCAAGGTGCCGGCAGAAATGACCATCCAGCCGCCAATCAAGAAACCCTGCCCAAAAAAGACGGAAAGCACAATGGGCAGAGCACCCCGCAGCGCCAGCATCAGCGCCCCCACCGCAACCAGTGCTGAGCCCACCATCCAAAGCTTTATGGGCGGATATTGCCGGGTGATCGTCCAGACATAGCCCATGATCAGTGCGCGACATACCAAAACGATGGTGATCACGAAAATCAGGGTGCGTATATCAAGTGCAGGGTTCATAGGGTTGGATTTCCTGGGAAGTTAGGCATCACTGGCCAAATGTAGCATTCGGACGATTGCATGCGGGGTAGGGCATACCAAAAATTGACTGGGCGCGCTTCGATTAAGATGCATTGACATTTCCCAATACCAGTACACGCTTAACATGCCGCAAGTTCGCCTATTGGCTCTTTTTTTCGGTTTGTTGGTTGCCCTAGCTGCAAACGCGCAAGTCGTTGCACCCAAGGTCATCGCTTTTGCCCAGGACACGATGAGTAACGACTTTCGGGTTGCCCAAGTTGCCGAAGTGCGTCAAGCCGTAGCGAAAGACCCCAAGCTGGCGTTTGTCTATTCAGACGCGCAGGGTCGAACCTCATTGTTGATCCACCAGATAGAGCAATTTATCGAGCAAAAGGTAGATGTCTTGGTGCTTGGAACCAACGATGAGCAGGCCGTGGTGCCTGTGGTCAGCAAGGCATTTATGGCAGGCATCCCGGTCATCGTGCTTGACCGCGGCATCAAGGGGCAGGACTACAGCACATTTATCAACTCCGACAATGTCCAGATTGGCACTATCGGGGCCGAGTTCATTGCCCGGCAACTCAGGGGCAAAGGCAAGGTGCTGCTGTTTGAGGGTCTGCAAACAGCCGATGTGACGCATTTGCGAAGCAAAGGCTTTATGGATGTCATGGAGCGCTACCCAGGCGTGAATGTCATCAAGCGCACTGGCAACTACCTTCGCAAAGACGCACTGATCGAGATGAATAAGTTGCTGGCGCAAGGGATCCGCGTGGATGCCATTTTTGCCGAGAGTGACAGCATGCTGAGTGGTGCCCGGCTTGCCCTGCATAACCACAAAATTAAACCGGCTTCGATAATTACCGTGGGGTGTGACTACACCACCGAGGCGCGCGACGCCATCCGTGCAGGCACACAAACGGGTTCGATTCTGTTTCCGCTGGGCGGCACCAAAGCAGTTGAAGTTGCAAAAAAGCTGTTGGCGAAGGGGGCTGTTCCGCGCCACATCATGATCCCGGTTGAATTGGTCACGCGTGACAACGTGAATCGCGTGAAGCCAATTTTCTGATCTCGGCCGTGCGCATACTTGATTTGAATCGCTTCTCGGTTGGGATAACTCTGTGAGAGTGCGACTGTTGCGCCGGCCTCTTAGCGCCAAGTTGTCATTGCTGGCCACCCTTGCTGTCATGCTTGCCGTACTGGCGCTGGGCATCAATTTTGAATTACTTTTGCGCGAAAGCTTTCTCGATAGCACGCGCGCGCGCATGCAGCACGCCTATGAGCGTTTGGACGACAACCTTAATAAAATTGAAGCTGATCTCAAAGTGGGCGTGGCGTTTGCGAGTCAGGAAGAGCCCCTTATCGCGTCCATTGAGCTGATCAACCAGTACCAGGACAAGGACCGATACAACAAAGAATTGATTGACGAAGAAAAAAAGATCCTTGCGGCTGAAGCGCTGGAGCGTGTGAAGTACTCGCACAACAGCGACATGGTGATTTACGACCAAAATAACGAATTGCTGGTTTTTGCCTGGCGAAAGGCGAATATTTATCACCTGGGCTATGTGACTTTTGCCAACGGCCAGTCTCAGATCATGACCCGCACTGAGTCTGGGCGCGAATTTTTGCCGGGCTCGCTACCGGAAGAAGGTCGCGTGGGCATGCGGCATGTAGCCCGTGCCGCCGCTGAAGCTCAGACCCGGGAACCGCTAAGTGCCTACCAGCGACTTGGCGACAGTCTGATAATCAAAAGCCATACCAATGTTTTTGATGCTGCAAGCAAGCGAAACCTGGGCCACATCGAGTTGTCCCATGTGTTGGATGACGAGTTTTTTGCGCGTTTGTCCAAAGACATGGATGTCAAGCTAACGCATGCATTCAAGAGCGCACTGGCCGGCCAGCCTGCGGAGCTGGGTCTTGACTCCGACGTGGCCGCGCAGGGCGTGTCAGAGTTGGCTGGCCAGTACGTGGGTGTTAGGCGCAAGAGCACTTTGAGCGACCCCGTATTTTTCACGGTGACGCTGGACAAAGGCCGGGAAAACGCGCTGATTAACAGTCAGCGCATTCAATTTCTATTGATATTGCTGGTGGTTGGTGGCATCACCTTGTACATCATGCGGTTTGCATTTGCGCGCATTCTGGTTGAGCCGCTCAAGCTTGTGATGCTTCAGATTCAACAGATCAAGCAGGGTAATTACACCGAGTTAGCCACGCCCGCCACCGGCGATGAGTTGGAAGAAATTAGTCAAAGTGTCAACACGCTTGCAAGCACCCTTGCGCGGCGGGATGCCGAGCTGACAGAGATCGAAAAGAAAACCAAAGCCTTGGCCAACAGCCTGCACGAGGCGCAAAAAATTGCCCAACTGGGTAGCTGGACGCTGGATTTGCGCAGCAACGTGCTGCACTGGAGCGCGGAAATTTTCAGGCTGTTTGAGCTGGATCCGCTGGCGTTCAAAGTCAGTTATGAGTCCTTTTTAAACGCCATCCACCCGGACGACCGGGCCGCCGTGGATCGGGCCTACACAGAATCGCTGAGCAACCAATCAAACTACCAAATTGAGCACCGCCTCCTCATGGCAGACGGAAGTATTAAATGGGTGTCCGAGCGTTGCCGCTCTGAGTTTGATTCCACCGGAAAGCCAGTGCGCTCGCTGGGCACGATACAGGATGTTACCGAGCGCAAACTCGCTGAACTAGCGCTGGCTGAAGCACTCAGTCTTCTCAAAACCGTGATTGATGCCATTCCGATGCGCGTGTTCTGGAAAGACCTGCAACTCAACTACCTCGGGTGCAATACCCTTTTTGCCCAAGATGCGGGCCAGCAAACCCCTGCAGATATGGTGGGTAAGGACGACTACCAAATGGGTTGGGCCGTCCATGCCGCGTTTTACCGTGCGGATGACCAACAGGTCATGGACGGTGGTGTTGGCAAGATTTTTTATGATGAACAACAGGTCACTCCACAGGGCAATATGATGTGGCTGCGGACCTCCAAAATTCCGCTCAAAGACCAGAGTGGGCAGGTGTTTGGCGTACTAGGTGTGTACGATGACATCACTGAGCGCAAACAGGCCGAAGAATTGGTGCGCAAACTCTCGCAGGTGGCCGAACAAAGCCCTGCCAGCGTGTTGATCACCGATCTGACCGGCTGCATTGACTACGCCAATGAAGCGTTCTTTCGTAAAACCGGCTACAGCCGTGATGATGTTATTGGAAAAAATCCACGGTTTCTGCACACAGACGAGACGCCGCGCAGCACCTATGAAGCCATGTGGCAAAGCCTTACCCAAGGCGACGTCTGGAGTGGCGAGCTTATCAACCGGCGCAAGGATGGCACCTGGTATACCGATTGGGTAAAAATCTCGCCACTGCGCGATGCGCTGGGCGTTGCCACGCACTACGTGTCTGTTCAGGAAGACATTACCGAGAAAAAGCGCCTGGCAGATGAACTAGACCGCCACCGCCATGGTCTTGAGCAACTGGTAGCGCTACGCACCACCGAGCTCACCATCGCCCGTCAACAGGCGGACGCATCGAACCGGGCGAAATCAGAATTTTTGGCCAATATGAGCCACGAAATTCGCACCCCCATGAATGGTGTGATTGGCATGGCCGATGTGTTGGCGCAAACCAAACTCACGTCTGAGCAGAGCCGCATGCTGGCCACCATCAATAGTTCGTCCATGGCGTTGTTGAATATCCTTAACGACATTCTGGATTTCTCCAAGATTGAGGCCGGAAAGCTTGATATTGAGCAGATTGCCACCCCACTGCGCGAGGTGGTGGAGGGCGCAGCGCAGCTGATGCTCAACACGGCCCGCAGCAAGGATGTCGAAATTTCTGTGTTCGTTGACCCCAGTCTGCCCGAGTGGATCATTTGCGACCCGACACGGCTTCGGCAGATATTGCTCAACCTGCTGGGCAATGCGCTTAAGTTTGTCTCGCACCGGTCTGGCCATGCCCTGCTGCATGTGCAGCCTTGCACCCATTTGGACGGGTCGACTTGTTTGCACCTGAGTGTGATTGACAACGGTATTGGCATGAGCCCTGAAGTGCTCGCCAAACTGTTTCAGCCCTTCACCCAGGCAGATGCCAGTACCGTGCGCCGTTTTGGCGGCACGGGCCTCGGCCTGTCGATTACTCAGCGGCTGGTTGAAATGCTGCACGGTCGCATCAGCGTGCAAAGCGCACCTGGTGTGGGTTCTGAATTCACCGTGGAGTTGCCGCTGCAAGCGGCAACCGCGCCTGAGGGCCACATTGCGCCCGCGCGGCCAGACCTGAAGGGTGTCAATGTACTGGCAATCAGCCCCAGCTCGGCATGCATGACGCTGTTTCAGACTTATCTCGGCTCGGTAGGTGCCACGGTGACAGCGCTGCCCGACCTCACTTCTGCACAGTCCCTTTTGACCCAGTCCTCGGGCAGCACCGTGTTACTAATGGACTTGACGCAGGCTGTTGGCAGCGAACAAAATCTGCATGGAGGGTGGAAGCTTGACTCTCGTGTCGTTCGCTTGGTACGGCAACGCACCAGCGGCACCGAAGCCCATGGTGTCGAAGTTCAGTCCCGTCCATTGCTTCTCCATGATCTATTAAACGGCGTGGCCCTTGCGAGCAATCGCCTTGGCGTAAACCCGTTAGTTACCAATACTGCCTTGGCAAGCGATAGCCAGCGAAAAGCCCCCAGCGTGGAAGCAGCAGCCCTAGCTGGCCAGTTGATCTTGATGGCCGAAGACAACGAAACCAACCGCGAGGTGATGCAGGAGCAACTTCGCCTGCTGGGCTATGCGTGCGAAGTCGCCATAGACGGTGAACAGGCCCTTGCCATGTGGCGCGCAGGTCTTGTCGGCCCACGTCCACGCTACGCCTTATTGCTGACTGATTGCCACATGCCCAATCTGGACGGCTTTGAGCTAACAGCCGCTATCCGGCAGACGGAGTCGTCCGTGTCATCTGGTACGCACTTGCCCATCATCGCCATCACTGCCAACGCAATGCAAGGTGAGGCTGAGCGGTGCCACGACCGCGGTATGGACGGCTACCTGTGCAAGCCCTTGCGAATGCGTGAGCTGGGCGAAATGTTGAATACGTGGCTTCCGCTGGCGGTTGGTGCAGACCAGATCCCCGATCTGCACGCCCAAGCGCGCCAGCCTGACGAGCCGCTGCCCATCTGGGACCCCGAAACACTCACCAAGCTGATAGGCAAAAACCCCGCAATGCACCAGCGGCTCTTGCAAAAGTTTATGACCGGCGCGCACCAGCAGTGCAGCCAGATTGAAGCCGCTTTGACCGAGGGTGATCTGGTCACACTCACGCAGGTGGCGCACACCTTGAAGTCGGCAGCTCGATCCGTCGGTGCGCTGGCGCTGGGCGAGATATGCCAAGCAATTGAAGACGCAGTCAGAGCGCAAGACCAAGCCCGCTACAGCGCATTGGCACACGACGTGTCCAGCGCGCTGGCCGGCGCGGTACAGCGAATTAATGCACATTTAGCATCATGACAACAGCCCGCAATCCAAGCGAAAACATCATGAGTCTTTCTCTGCTGTTTGAGCAGGCACGCGCCTTGCCGGTCGTTCCCCGCGTGCTGCAAGCGCTGCTAACCAGCTTTGACAACCCGGCATTGCCCGTAAATACTCTGGCGCAGCTCATTACCAGTGACCCCGTCATTTGCGCTCGCTTACTGCGCCAGGCGAATTCCGCGCGCTATCACAGGCCACAAACCATCAGTACCGCTAACGAGGCGGTACAGCTACTGGGCTTCATGAACGCGCGTTCGCTGGTCATTAGTTTGGGCTTGATGAGTTGCTTTGAAAAATTTCCTGCTGAGCTTCATAAAACCTTTTGGCAGCACAGCCTGCGTACCGCTGCGCTGGCCCGCCGTTGGTCAGTGCATGCTGGGGTGGATGGGGAACTGGCCTACACGTTGGGCCTGCTGCACTGCCTGGGGCAACTTGTGATGCGCCAAGGGGCCGCTACACAAACGCTTGCGCTGGACGCTCAAGTGGGCCCCTTTGCGCCCACTCGTATATCTGTTGAGCGTGCGGCGATGGGCTACAGCTATGCCGAAGTGGGTGCCGAGTTGGTTCAACGGTGGCAGTTTCCAGTGTTGTTTTCGGAGGTGATTGGTGGTTTGGATACGCAGCCAGTCAGCCCGCATGTTGCCACATTGACCGCACTGATCCAGCTTGCGGCATGGCAGTCCTGGGTGAGTGAGCAGCCGCTCGACTCCGGTCAAGTTGACGCTTTGTGGCCCGAAGCGCTGGCGCAGCGCATATCCTTACCAGCGCAGCAAGGTGGATCACACTTTGGCGACTGGACCGAGTTGTCCGAGGGTCTACAGGACCTGCTGGGCCAGCCCTGAAATTTGAATTAGGCAGCGAAAAATGACAGAGCACATGGTGTTATTGGTTGATGACGATGAGTTTCAACTGGAGATGATCAGCGCGCAGCTCACCACGCTGGGCTGGAGTCATGTACTGCTGGCCAACGGCGGTGACGCGGCATTGGAGCAGTTTGAGCGCCATGGGCAAAACATTGACGTCATCATCTGTGATTTGTCGATGCCTGGTATGGATGGGCTGGTGCTGATGCGCCATCTGGCACAGCGTGGCTTTGCCGCTTCGCTTATTTTGCTCTCAGGCATGCACGATGAGATTTTGAGCAGTGCAGCAGGCTTGGCGGTGGCCCATAAATTTGATTTGTTGGGGGTAATGAGCAAACCCTGCGATCCCGCGCGATTGAGTGAGTTGTTGGCAAGCCGGCAACCGCGCGTGGATGGCTTGAGCCCTCAGCGCGTTGAACAAGCGTTGACTCCGCAGCGTTTGCAACAGGCGCTTCGGGGCTGCGAATTCATTCCCTGGTACCAGCCCAAAGTCAATGTTGACAGCAACACAACGGTCAGTGTCGAAGCGCTGGCACGTTGGCCGCAGGAATCTGGCGGAATGATCGGGCCGGGCTTGTTTATTCCGGCGATCGAATCAGCAGGTTTGTCGGATGAATTATTTTTTTCAATGGCCAACCAAGTTTTGCGCGACTTGGCAAGTTGGCGCACGCATGGCCTCTCCATCAAGGCGGCCATCAATATGTCGATGGACACGGCGATGAATTTGTCCATGCCGGAGCGATTGGAAAAGATGGTTGAAACAATGGGTTTACAGCCCCAGGACTTGATCATTGAGGTCACTGAGAGCAAGTTGATGGCCGAGCGCACACAGGCCATGGAAACGTTGACCCGCTTGTCAATGATGGGCTTTGTTTTGTCGATTGATGATTTTGGAACTGGCTACTCCAGCTTGGGGCAGTTGGTCGATTTGCCATTCAAAGAGCTGAAAATCGATGCGCGATTTGTGCAACGGGCTGCCACGGAACGTAAAGCGGAAGCCATTTTGCGCATTTCACTGACCATTGGACTTAATCTGGGCATGGGTGTGATCGCTGAGGGGGTGGAGACACTCGAGCAAATGACATTTCTACGGGCTTGCGGTGGCACCGTGGTGCAAGGCTATTACGTAGCACGCCCTATGCCTTTTGCAGCTTGCTCAGAATGGATGAAGCGGGAAGTTTCAAATTTCTGAAGACTAACAGGGTTCTCCCTGGCCAGCAGCAACGGAGCTAACACCGTCAGCCGGCTTCATTTCACGTAGCTAAGTGACCTGTGTTTCAGGTTTTCAACGATGATGATGGCCTGTAATTCAGCACTGGCAGCATTGAATTCATGTAAGGCATCTTTGAGTTCATCAAGCGATTCGCACATCAATGAAAAGGCGAATGACGCAGCTTCCAATGGTGTCTTTTTTTGCCTCACAGCATTGATGGTGTCGAGTGTTCGGGACAGCGACGGCCGGATTCTGGGCGGCGCAGCATTGATCGCGTTACTCAACATCTCCGTGCGAAATTGTTCATAACCGAGCGGATCGCGTTGATGAAATGCCACAAGGGCATCGAAAGTGGGCAGTTTTTCGCTGTTGAGCATGGCGAACCTCCTTCGGTCTATTCTGCAAATATTGCGCTTATTGATAGGCTCATTTTTCGAATGGATTGCCAAGCCAAAGCGGCTGTGAACGACACCCACGACCAAGTCGAGTTGCACCAGCACCTCGTCCGGCATGTCCAGCCAGCGAATTGAAACGGTGCATGCCGTTGCGGCTTGGTCTATTTGCGCATCTGGTGCTCGCGTTCGCCTTCGCTCGCGATTGCAGCCACCAGCAGACCGAGTTCTTCGGAAACAATTTCCAGTACATCGTCCAGCGTCACTATTCCCACCAACTCGCCCTGGGCTCCGATGACGGGCATGCGCCGCACGCCCTTACGTCGCATGGAATGCATCAGATCAATCAATGAATCTTCTTCGCGTGCGGTAACCAGGTCGACGGTCATTACGTCTTCTACGTAAAAACTGTCGAGATCAAGGCCGGGTGCGATGACGGCAGTAACGATGTCGCGGTCGGTTAGCAAGCCCACAACCACCTGCATGCCCGCCGTTTCCTCCACAACCACAAGGCAGCCGACATGGTTCTCCCGCATCAACCTCGCAGCGCTGCTCAATGGCGTTCGTTTGAATGCAATGGTGACGTTGCGTGTACATATTTCACCTGTGGTCAAGCGCTCTCCCATTGGTTGCCCCCGTTCTATGATGGACGAACTTCTGTTGCTTCTTTACTCGGCACCATGTCGTGCAATTAAGTGTGAACAGAACGCTTTATTCTGAGGGGGTGGGCGGCTGGTGCCTTGCAATTTGTCAATTGCGCATTTCGGTCTTGCTAAGGCTTGACGCTGGCCTTTAGGATGCCGCGTATGGCATTTCTGCTATGGGCCCCGAAATTGCCCAGCAAATTGGAAATTTCAGATTCGATACGTTGGCGCGACTCGGCGGATGCGCCTCGGTCCACTTCATCGTTCAATGCGATCTTGTCAGCTTGCGGTCCGTAATCAAACTGTGGGTTGTTGACATAGTTCTCAGGCATGGCCTGCAGTAAGGACTTAACGGCGCTGGCTCCTTGAGCGGCCGCCTGCGCTGAAACGACATCGCGTACATAGTTTTCGCCCCAAGCTGGGTAGCTTGCATCTCGCTCCATCGAGCGCAAGGAAATTTCGACGGATGTGTCGCGCTGCTGTATGGCGTTGCGCAGTAACCAGCCTGCCTGAAAGTACTCCAGCACCAAGTGTCTGTTAGACAGCAGGATCACCATGTCTTCTTTCCACTTGGGCAGACCCGCCATGGCCAGCACATTGATGCCAATCATTTTTACGGCACTGGACCCGGGTGACAGACTCGCGTGGAATGGTTGGGTCAGGTCCTGCAAATAGTGCAAGGACATGCCCGCGAAGCGCCAGCCCCAATAGGGGTGGCCGGTCCGAAATGCCAGAGTAGATAGCGTTGCCAGTTGGTGGTGACGCATAAGCGGAAAGGTATGCCGCACAAATTCGGCCGCTTTGTAGATCAGTGGGCTCTCATGGTAGAAACCCATATGAAACGGCGCTTGGGACGAGTAGGGCAGGGACGGATTTCCAAAGGGTAGTGACCCCAGTCCCATCGCTTTTCCCCAGTCCGATGGACTGTCTTCCCATAGTTTGATATCAAGACCGTTGTCCGGTTCTTCGGTCGCTGTAGCAAGGACGGACAGAACATCGATTGCCTCTCCAGCATCCAGTGGGAAATAGCTGAACGCCACGCTGGCTGCGACGGGAAGCGTATTCACTGCACTGTGGGGTAGCGGCTTTTTATTAGGACGCGGTTTGCGTGCATCCGGCTGAAAATACAGCGCAAACGGGGCATTAGGTGCCATCCTCAGCGCCATCAAAAAAGCCTTCTTTCGCGCGTCGTCACTGCGTGACGCATCGGCCCGGAATACCAATTCAGCCGGTAGCGCTGGATAGAAGTCGAGGTTGGCCTCGGACCAAGCGGCCTGTCGTGCCAATAGCTTTTCGATGGAAGCTTCTTCGGCCTTCAGAAAAGTTGCCAGTGGTTCAGCTTTGATCGACGCAGCCTGAGCCACTTCCTGCATGCGTTCGAATGTTCTGTAGCTTGGAAACCGGTGATCACTCCAGGCGGCGGCTTGCGTGGCTGCAATGCTCAAAGTGAGCGCCACAGTGCATACATTTAACAGACCGGTCACTTCTTGATCCTCAATGCAGCGTTTGTTAGCGCGTTAACCGTGGCAACGGCGCCCGGCGCTCATTCCCCTGCGGCTCATGGCGGCTGCGCACTCGTGGCCCGCCGTCTCCGGTGTTGAAGAACGCCACGCTTTGCTGCAATTGCTCCGCTTGACCAGACAGCTCCTCGCTGGTTGCCGCCAGCTCTTCACTGGCACTGGCATTTTGTTGTGTTGCCTTGCTGAGCTGCCCCATAGCCCCGCCGATCTGCACCACCGACCCGCTTTGTTCGGCACTTGCTGCAGAGATCTCTTGCACCAACTCGCTGGTTTTTCGGATACTGGGCACAATTTCATCAAGCAATTTTCCTGCGCGCTCCGCTGTGGTGACGCTGTTGCTGGCCAGTTCCCCAATCTCTTTGGCAGCTTCTTGACTGCGCTCCGCGAGTTTGCGAACTTCCGCGGCAACCACTGCAAATCCTTTTCCGTGCTCGCCGGCGCGGGCCGCTTCAATAGCTGCGTTCAGCGCCAGCAGATTGGTCTGGTAGGCGATGTCGTCGACGATGCCAATTTTGGCGGCAATCTGTTTCATGGCCGTAACGGTCTGGCTGACCGCACTGCCACCATCCGAAGCTTCTTGGCTGGCTTTGGTTGCCATGCCGTCCGTAACTTTGGCGTTGTCGCTGTTTTGGCTGATGGATGCTGACATGGCGTCAATGGATGCGCTGGTTTCTTCCACGCTGGCCGCCTGTTCGCTGGCCGCCTGACTCAGTGCCTGCGCGGTAGCGGAGACCTGATTGGCAGCGCCCGTGAGTGCGTCGGCGGCGGCGCGTACTTCACCCATGACCCGCGCGAGGTTGTCGGCCGTTGTGTTTGCGTTGTCCTTTACCTTGCCAAAGAGCCCTTGGTAGTCGCGCTCGATACGTTTGGTCAGATTGCCCTCGGCAAATGCTGCCAGCACTTCGGCTACATCGGTAAGGCCTTGCTCACTGGTGTTCATCAGGTCGTTCATACCTGTTGCCAAGTTCGCAAAAAACCCAGCCTTACCCAGCATTGAAAGACGTTTGCTGAAATCACCTTGCGCTGCGGCGTCCACGGCGTCGGCTACTTCCCGTTCAACGCCGACTTCTGACGTGCGGTCCGACCATTCAACGACGGTACCCACGCGTTCGCCTTGGGCATTCAAAATGGGGTTGGCGATCAGGCCAAAGTGGAGGCTTCCGACCTGGATCTGCGTTTTAAAGGTGGTGCTTAGACCCGCCAGTAAGCCGCGCTGGTGGGCCGGATTTTTGTGGAAAACGTCGATGAGCTGGCCCATGAGGTTGTGGGCATCAAAGTTCGGCAAAACTTTACGCAGTTCGCTTTCATTTCTTTGCATCATGGCACTGACCGTCTCGTTCATGTAAACGATGACGTTGCCGGCATCGGCAATCATGACGTTGGTGGAGCATTTCTCCAGCGCATTGCGAATGCGCAGGTTTTCATCCATGACTTTTAGTTCAACTTCGCGGGCCGCCAGTTCTGCGGTTTTGTCCTGCCACTCCACCACTGTTCCGGCGCGCTGGCCGTGGGCATCAATGATGGGGTTGGCAATCAATCCGAACGTGCGGCCACCAACCTTGATATGGGTGCTGTAGGTGCTGCGCAGTTTGGCGAGCATGTCACGTTGATGGGCGGGGTTCTTGTGGAAAATGTCGATATTCGAGCCCAGAACCTTCCCGGTACTGAAGTTGGGCAGGTCTTTGCGGATGTCACTCTCGGCCACGTTGAGCATGTTCTCCACGGCCTTGTTCATGAAAATGACGTTGTTGCCATCATCGGCAATCATCACGTTCCCAGCAACGCTTTCTAATGCCGTGCGCAGGCGCAGGTTGAAGGTTGCGGCCAAGGCGGCTTCTTTG
>CAJASG010000580.1 GCA_903944555.1 uncultured beta proteobacterium | reverse complement strand
TACAAATACACCCACGACCAGACCGTGCGCTTGATCAATGCCGGCCACACCCCGCGCGAAATCGCCGACCTGGTGCAACTGCCCAAGTCGCTCTCTGGCTATTTCGGTGCACGCGGCTACTACGGTGACATTCGCCACAATGTGAAGGCGGTCTACCAGTTTTACCTGGGCGCCTATGACGGCAACCCGGCCAACCTGAACCCGCTGCCACCGCAAGATTCGGCCAAAAAGTACCTGGAACTCATGGGCGGTGCGGACAAGGCGGTTGCGGCGGCCCAAGCTGCGTATGACAAGGGTGAGTACCGCTGGGCTGCCGAACTGCTCAACCAGGCGGTGTTTGGCGACCCGTCCAGCAAGGCGGCCAAAGAACTGTTGGCCAAAACCTACGAGCAGATGGGCTATATGTCTGAAGCGGCTACTTGGCGCAACAGCTATCTCACGGCAGCCATGGAGTTGCGCAGCGGCCCACCCACCAAAGGAGTTTCCAAAGCCTCTCTGATGCAAATGCTGTTGCAGACCCCGGTGGAGCGTTTTCTGGAAGCCATGGCTGCCGGCCTGAACGGGCCAGATGCGGAAGGCAAAGACCTCAAGATCAATTTGGTGCTGACCGACCTGAAAGAGTCCTACGTGCTATGGATCGAAAACTCGGTGCTGCACTTTAAGAGCGCTGAGCCAGCGGCCGACGCCAATGCCACCTTGACGCTGACCAAGGAGATTTTTGTCAAGATGATCGCCGGCACCGCCGGTGTCAAAGACACGCTGCTGAGCGATGACCTGAAGATCGGCGGCAGCAAGATTGACCTGGTGCGCTTCTTCGGGTTGATCGAGAAAGCACCCGGCACCTTTGCCATCGTCACAAAATAAGTGCCAAAAGTGCCTCTAAGCCCCGCGGAATGTGCGCAAGCAGCTCCTAAATAGATAGCATAAAGGTTGCTGGCGCCGCTCAGCCAAGGGGCGCTGGGGCCGTGCCTGCTTTCTTGGCGATGCGGTCCCAGTCCTTCAGCGTCTGCAACAGGCGGTTTTTGGCGTCCGTATGGTTCTTGCTGAAGCTGTCAATTAGGCGCGTGCGCAGTGCATCGTCCGGAGGCGGCGCAGCCAGCGCCTTGAGCCGGTCAATCACCAGCATCACCACCTGAAAGCTCCCCGAACTCAGTGCCATGGTGAGCGGCGTTTCGCCGTCATCGGCGGCGTCCTGCACATTCGCACCGTGCTGGATCATGTGTTTCACCAACCCGGCCTTGCCCTGCGTACAGGCCCAGTGCAGCGGAACCAGCCCGCCTTCCAGCCGGGCGTTGAAATTGACGTCGCTGGCGAGAAGCTCCGGGGCCAAGGGCCAGCCGCTCGCCTTGATCATTTGCTGAAATTTCCAATCGTTCATCGGGTGTGTGGGGCCATGGTTCGGTGGTGGCAGGTTCGCCGTAGCCTGCAGTCTCTCACACTGTCAAACGGGCTCGGCCAGTGACAGCAGGCTCAGCAGATCCATCCGCCCAGTCGGCATGTTCTTGAAATTGAGCGCTTGATTTGGTCGAGTGCTGCATTAGGCCCGCTGCGGCCGGTAACACGGAGCTTTCGTAAGTCGGGTAAGCAGCGTAAGCGGTCGTTCACTAAGTAGGTCCAATTGCCAGCTTTCAGCGCTTTGGCACCTAGAATCTGACAATCGCAAGCTGCGGGGTTTGTCGGAATTTTTATACCTGTATAAAAAGGTTAAAAATCCGAGGAAACCTAAGCTGTAAGCCATGTCCAGGAGTTTTTTATGAATGATGTATCGTCAAGGCCAGGATGTATCAACCGGCTTTTGCCGTCTACATTACGTTAGCCCTCTCATTTGCACAATTGGAGCACCAAGTGCCTGAAGTCATTGGAATCGACCACATCTACATAGCGGTGTCTGATCTTGGTAGGTCCGAACAGTTCTACGACCGAGTGATGATTGAAGTGTTGGGTTTCCGCAAGAATAAGTTCAGCATCTCGGGTGACCCACACATCCAGTATTTCAATCGACACTTCGGGTTTGTTTTGCGACCAGCACGAGTGTTTTCGAATCACGAGCCATACTCGCCAGG
>CAJASG010000579.1 GCA_903944555.1 uncultured beta proteobacterium | reverse complement strand
ACTTCACCGACGTGCCCGGCGGCCAGCGCGAAGGCGGGCGGGTGCTGGCGCGCCTGATTCAGAAGGCCATTTTTGACGGCACCGGGCTGACCTGCTCGGTCGGTGTGGCGCCCAACAAGCTGCTGGCCAAGATGGCCAGCGAGTTCAACAAGCCCAACGGCATTGCCATCGTGCATGAGAGCGATCTGCAAAGCATGATCTGGCCGCTGGCCTGCCGCAAGATCAACGGCATTGGCCCCAAGGCGGATGAAAAGCTCAAAGGGCTGGGTATTCAGACCATCGCGCAATTGGCTGAGAAAGACCTGCAATGGCTAATCGACCATTTCGGCCAAAAGACCGGCGCCTGGATGTATGACGCGGCAAGGGGCCAAGACGAGCGCCCTATCGTGCTGGACAGCGAGCCCGTGTCCATGAGCCGGGAGACCTCGTTCGAGCGCGACCTGCACGCCGTGCGCGACAAAGCCGAACTGGGCTCCATCTTCACCACCCTGTGCGAACAAGTCGCCGCCGACCTGCAGCGCAAGGGCTATGTGGGGAAAACCATTGGCATCAAGCTCAAATACGACGACTTCAAAAGCGTCACCCGCGACCTGACGATTGCGCAGCCCACCGCAGACGCCAAAACCATTCGCCAGGTGGCCGGCCAGTGCCTGAAACGCGCCCCGCTCACCCAGCGCCTGCGTTTGCTGGGCGTGCGCGTGGGTGCGCTGGTCCGGGCCGATGACGCATCGCACCCTCAAAATTTAATGCCAAATCGGGCTCTAGCCCCCGTAGATACTGCGCAAGCAGCTACTGATTTGATAGCAGAAACAGGGCAACTTTTTTAGCCCGGACAACGCGGGACAGCCTCTCACCATTCTCACGCAGGGTTGCTGTAAATCCCGCGCAATTGCAGACACAATAGCCCCATCTATTAGCGACTTTGGAGCCCGTTCACATGCGCCTGTATCTACCGGTCTGCCCAAAGGCGTTTGATTTGGCATTTGCACTGGCATGGCCCATACAAAGGCTTCGCAGAACATGACCCTGCACTCACGCGATGCGGTGCTGGATTCGATTGACAGCCAGATCGCGATCATCGACCGCGCCGGCGTCGTCGTCTACGTCAACCGGGCCTGGCGTGATTTCGCGCGTGATAACGGCATGCCCGAAGACCACGGCGGTGTGGGCACCAATTACCTGCATGTGTGTCGCGGCATTGAGCACGATACGGAGAACCTACGTGTCTACAACGGTATTTGCGCCGTTTTGGCGGGCGAGACGCAGGCCTTCGGCTGCGAGTACCCATGCCACAGCGCGACTGAGCAACGCTGGTTCGAGATGCGCATGTGCCCGGTGCACGGCCACCCCGAACACTTCCTGATTTCACACGACAACATCACCCACCGCTGGCTGGCAGATGTGCAGCTCATTGCAGACCAGGCCGCCATGCAGGAAGCCGCCCTGCACACCCAGACCATTTTGGACAATATGGTGGACGGCGTCGTCACCATCAGTGCGCAGGGGCTGGTGCAATCTTTCAACAAGGCCGCCAGCAGCATGTTTGGTTTTGCGCCTGACGAAGTGCTGGGGCACAACGTCAGCATGCTGATGCCCCAGCCCCACAAGGGCCAGCACGACGGATACCTGGGCAACTACCACAGCACCGGGGTGGCGCGGGTCATGGGCCGGACCAATGAGGTGGAGGGCCAGCGCCGTGACGGCACCCTGTTCCCCATGAGCCTGTCGGTCTCCAAAATTGCACGCGCCGGGCAACCCATCTTCATTGGCCTGGTGCGCGATGTCACCCAGCGTCGCGAGTACGAGGATGAAATCCGCCGCTTGGCGTTTTACGACCCGCTCACCCACCTGCCCAACCGACGCTTGCTGATGGACCGGCTCAAGCACGCCATCGTCACCTCTGACCGCACCGGCCAGCACGGCGCATTGATGTTTTTGGACCTGGACCACTTCAAACAACTCAACGACAGTCTGGGCCACGACGTGGGCGACCTGCTGCTGCAACAGGTGGCCAAGCGGCTACAGGCATGTGTGCGCGAGATCGACAGCGTGGCGCGTCTGGGAGGTGACGAATTTGTGGTGCTGCTGGAGGCACTCAGCATCCACCCGCAAGAGGCGGCAGCCCAAACCGAGGCTATTGCCAGCAAAATTTTGCACGCACTGGCCCAGCCGTACACCCTGCGCGAGCACAGCCACAACAGCACGCCCAGCATCGGCATTGTGGTGTTCATGGAATCCAACGAAACCATGGATGACGTGCTGAAGAAGGCAGATGTGGCCATGTACCAGGCCAAAGCCGCCGGGCGCAATACCTTCCGCTTTTTTGACCCCGCCATGCAGGCCACCGCCTCGGCCCACGCGGCCTTGGAGCAGGACATGCGCCTCGGGCTGGTGCGCGACGAGTTCGTGTTGTACTACCAAATT
>CAJASG010000578.1 GCA_903944555.1 uncultured beta proteobacterium | reverse complement strand
GTTGCCGTCAAACTTCACCAAGGAACCATCGCTACGACGGATACCCTTGGCTGTGCGAACGACTACAGCACTGTAGACCTCGCCTTTTTTGACGCGACTACGTGGAGCAGCTTCTTTAATGCTAACTTTAATAATGTCGCCAACACTTGCATAGCGACGCTTAGAACCACCCAGCACTTTAATGCACAGGACGGACTTAGCGCCAGTATTGTCAGCAACTTCTAATCGAGATTCAGTCTGGATCATTTAAATATTCCCAACTTGCACCAGGAGCAACATTTGCCAGAGTTCCAGCATTTGCCAACACCAAGTCAGTCTTGGGCCCGCTGTCCGCGACATGAACCACTCACATCGCCTCCATTTGGGCAGAACCTTCATACTTTTTCAAGTGAAGCCCTCTATTATGCAGCCATTTTGCGAGCCCGTCAAACATTTTTGCAGTCGGATGCTTAAATACTTGTAATTCCCCAGCGAATTCGAATGACTTGGTGACTGTGCTGGCCTTCGCTGTCGGATGATTGCTCTGCCACAATGCCGCTCATCGGGCTACGGACAATCAAGACACAACGTAATGAAGGAGCGGGTATGACAGAGCGTATTGCATTTATCGGCGGAGGCAACATGGCCAGCGCGATCATTAGCGGCTTGGTGCGCAACGGGATGCGCGCCGAGCAGATGGACGTCGTGGATCCCTTTGCCGACGCGCATGACCGACTGAAACGCGACTTCGGGCTCCTCGCCCACGCTGAGGCGGGTCCGTTTTTGAATACCGCGTCGATCGTGCTGTGGGCGGTTAAACCGCAGTCATTCAAAGAGGCCGCACTTGCCGTGGCGCCTCATAGTAAAGGGGCACTGCATTTGAGTGTTGCTGCGGGAGTCCGGAGCGACAGCATTGCGGCATGGCTGGACAATGGGCGCGTGATTCGCACCATGCCGAATACGCCGGCCCTGATTGGCAAGGGAATCACGGCCCTGTATGCCCGCCCGGAAGTTACGGATGTTGATCGTCGCCATGCGGAGAAGATCATTGCGACGACGGGCGAGTTCTTGTGGCTGGACACTGAGCGCCAGCTCGATGCAGTCACTGCGATTTCCGGCTCTGGGCCCGCCTATATGTTTTACTTTATGGAAGCCATGACAGCGGCCGGTGCCGAGATGGGGCTAACCAAAGAGCAAGCCTATCAGCTGGCAGTGGCCACGTTCATTGGGGCAGGCGAACTCGCACGCGCCTCCCAAGAGCCCCCAGAAATATTGCGCCAGCGCGTTACATCCAAAGGCGGCACCACTTACGCGGCCATTACATCCATGGAAGACCAGGGCATCAAAGCGTTGTTCATGACCGCGATGCATGCGGCACAGCAACGGGCCAAGGAATTAGGCGACGAATTCGGCGCAAGCTGACGCGACAGCTTTGCCGCTCGACGCGCGTGGGCCTATATGACTTGCCAGAAGCCCGGAGTTCCATAGTGCAGCTTGAGGAAGTCAATCCACAAGCGTACCCGTAGCGGAAGGTGTTTGCGCTGCGGAAACACTGCATGGATCCCGTTGGGCGGAGCCGCAAACTCTTCCAGTACCGGCAGCAGAGCACCTGCGGCAATCTCGCTTTCGACTTCCCAGGTGCTCCGCCAAGCGATCCCGTAGCCGGCCAAACACCAGTCATGCAACACTTGCCCGTCAGAACAATCCAGGGGTCCCGCAGGCTTGAGGTGGACCACTTCGTCGACCTGCGCTTTACGCACGGTAAACGCCCAACCCCGTGTTTGAGACGCATCACTGGACAGCGTGAGGCAGTGGTGTCGGGTGAGCTCGTTAGGATGCATGGGTGTTCCGTGTCTCTTCAAGTAAGCGGGGGTGGCCACGCACAAACGGCGGTTGTCGGCCAGGCGCACACTCACTAACGAAGAGTCCGGCATGTCGCCAACCCGCACCGCACAGTCAAAACCTTCCCCGGCAATGTCCACCACGCGGTCACTCAAATTCAGGGAGATGGTCACTTCGGGGTGTAATTCTCGAAACCGAGGCACCAGTGGTGCCACATGGCGACGCCCAAACCCCCCGGGCGCGGTAATGCGCAAATGCCCGCTGGCCTTGACGCCACCGGCGCTCACACTGGCCTCCGCATTGGCCAGGTCGGCCAGCAGACGCTGGCAATCTTCAAGAAAGGCGCTGCCTTCGTGGGTCAGCGTCAGGCGGCGGGTGGTGCGCAACAGCAGCTTGACGCCCAAGCGCTCTTCCAGGCCATCCAGCCGTCGCCCCATGATGGCGGGCGCAACCCCTTCGGCAATGGCCGCCGCCGTCAGACTGCCGCGCGTGGCGACCGAGACAAAGGATTCGAGTTGTTTGAGTTTGTCCATGTCGTTCTATCGTTCGCGCTGCGTTTAAGTGCCAAATAGGCCTCTAGCCCTTATGGAACATGCGCAAGCAGCTCTTATTTTCATAGCACCACGCCGTCGGCATGGAGTGTCGAGATCTCGGGGGCGGTGTACCCCAGGCCTTGCAACAGGGCATCGGTGTGCTCGCCCAACTTGGGCGGATTCAGGCGCACACCGGGGCGCTCGCCATCCAAGGTCAAAGGGAGCAAGGGCACCCGTGTTTCACGCCCGTCGGGCAGCGTCATGGGCGCCAAGCCACCAGTTTGCTGCAGGTGCGGGTCGTCAAACAGGTGCTGCGGATCGGTGATCGGGGCGAAGGGCAAGCCCTGCGCCTCGAAAATGGCAGCCAATTGGGCGGCGGTGTGCTGCAACAGCCGCTCACGCAGCAGCGGAATGAACCAGCCCCGAGCGCGAACCCGGTCGTTATTGGTCTTGAGACGCGCATCGTCCAGCCAATCAGCAAAGCCAAACGCCTGGCAAAAGATGCCCCATTGGGTGTCGCCCACCACCGCCAGAAAAATCTGCTCCTGGTTTTTGACGCTGAACACGTCGTAAATACCCCAGGGCGAAATCTTCTCCGGCATGGGCGCCGCGGCTTGGCCGGTGACGGCAAACTGCATCATGTGCTGGGCTACCAGAAACACATTGTTCTCATACAGAGCGGACTGCACCTCCTGGCCCTTGCCGGTGGTGTTGCGTTGCATCAGTGCGGCCATGGCCCCGATGGCGCCGAACATGCCGCCCATGATGTCGTTCACGCTGCTGCCGGCGCGCAGTGGGTCGCCGGGGCGCCCGGTCATGTAGGCCAAACCGCCCATCATCTGCACTACCTCGTCCAGCGCGGTGCGGTGGTCGTAGGGCCCGGGCAAGAAGCCTTTGTGGCTGACGTAGATCAGCCGCTCGTCCAGTTTAGACAGGTGTGCGTAGTCCAGCCCCAGCTTTTGCATCGTCGAGGCTTTGAAGTTCTCACTGACGATGTCGGCGGTGGCGATCAGGCGCAGCGCCACTTCGCGGCCTTTGGCGCTTTGCAGGTCCAGCGCCAGACTTTTCTTGTTGCGGTTGAACAATGGGTAAAACCCCGCGCCCGAGCCCAGCAGCTTGCGGGTGCTGTCGCCTGCCAGGGGTTCGACCTTGATCACCTCCGCCCCCAAATCGGCCAGCACCATGCCGCAAGTGGGGCCCATCACCATGTGGGTGAACTCGACGACGCGGATGCCTTGCAGAGGGAGCGGTTTGGAGCTGGTCATGGTAGTACCCACATTTTTGTCATGAATCGATTGATATTTACCCATATAGTTTCCTATAAAGTATCGAATACAGTACGGGTATCTGCTTCGCCTTGCCTTGCCCGTGTGCAGGTCGGGATGGAGCGCACCCTATTTTTAATTTCAACGATTGGAAAGGTACCTATGTCCTCAACCTCCCGCACTTCTGCCCACCGCCTGCAAGTGGCCACGGTCCTGCACAGTTTCATTCAAGACAAAGTGCTGCCGGGTACCGGCGTCACTCCCGCCGCTTTCTGGAAAGGCTTTGACGCCATCGTGGCCGACCTGGCTCCCAAGAATATCGCACTGCTGGCCGAGCGCGACCGCCTGCAAACCGAACTGGATGCCTGGCACAAGGCCAACCCTGGCCCCATCAGCGATATGCCGGCGTACAAAGCGTTCCTGGAAAAAATCGGCTATTTGGTCCCATCCCCCAAGAAAGCTAAAATCACCACCACCAAGGTCGACGCCGAGTTGGCCATCCAGGCCGGCCCCCAGCTGGTGGTGCCGGTGCTCAACGCCCGCTACGCCCTGAACGCCGCCAACGCACGCTGGGGCAGCCTGTATGACGCGCTGTACGGCACCGACGTGATCTCCGAAGACAAAGGCTGCGAAAAGGTCGGCAAAAAAGGCGGTTACAACCCCAAGCGTGGCGCCAAGGTCATCGCCTATGCCCGCAACGTACTGGACCGCACCGCACCCCTGCGCAAGGGCTCGCACGTGGACTCGATTGGCTACCGCATCAAAGACGGCAAACTGGCCATCAAACTGGCCGACGGTTCCAACACCAGCCTGAAGGACGCGGCCCAATTGGTCGGCTACCAAGGCGATGCCAAGGCGCCGACCTCCGTGCTGCTGGTGCACAACGGCTTGCACCTGGACATCCAGATCGACCGCAGCACCACCATTGGTGCCAAAGACCCCGCAGGCATGAGCGATCTGGTGCTGGAAGCGGCACTCAGCACCATTCTCGACCTGGAAGACTCCGTGGCCGTGGTGGACGCCGATGACAAGGTGCTGGCGTACAGCAACTGGCTCGGCATC
>CAJASG010000577.1 GCA_903944555.1 uncultured beta proteobacterium | reverse complement strand
GCGGCTGCACGCCTTGCGCAAGCAAGGCGCGAACGATGGCGCTACCAACCATGCCACGGTGTCCCGCGACATAGATTTTTTCAACTATCACTGAATTTCCTCCGGTTGCATGTCGGGCCAGTTCTTATTGTGTGAACTTTAACCTGACGGCAGGAGTTTAACTGACGGGCGCGCTGGTCAGGCCGCCAGCGTAAAGTCCTTAAGCAGGAAATCCACAATAAATTTGTCTTTGTCAGCCAGCACCATAGCCATGACTTGCGTCATGTCGATGTTCATGTAGTCATGCACGATGCGGTTGCGCAGCCCTACGACAGCGTTCCACGCACCCAGATCAGACTGCGCAAGCAACCCGCTATTGGCCAACGCTGTAAAGGCGTCATAGGCGGATATGGGTACGGCAAATTCACGCGCTTTGAGCACTTGCTTTGCTTTACCTATGGCGTTTTCTATAAGTATTTGCAGGGCGTGCAATACGCCCCCCTGCTCCAGCGGCGTTAATGCGCGGCCTTGGGCAAGAATCGCTTTGGCCTGGGTCAACAAGGCACTTTGCTCTGAGGCAATGCGAGCGGTTTCTGCCTGGTAAAGATCAAGCCGCATGCTGTTTTTCCCAATAAAAGTCTTCTAGTTCACGCCATGTGCGCTTTAAAAAATGTGCCCAGGCCAACGAGTCAACGCCCACCAAGGGTAGGCCTTCTTCGGCCACGCTGGCGCGCATGGCGAGGTTGGCCCGCCGCAACTCGATTAGATCGACTGTTGACTCAGGTGTTTGCAGGGCCACGGCGAGCCTGCGCCGCAGTGTTTCGGTGTACGCGAGTACATCAAACCATTCGAGCTGTGGAGACCATTGCACGGCAATGTCCCAGTCACTGGCGTCGTGGGTTTTTCCCGTGGCACGGCTACCGACAAGTACCGCAAACTCAAGGTGCGGTTGCGCTTTCAAACTCTGAACCAGAGTTTGAAAGGCTGCGCTGGCTTTTATTTCACAGGGCGTCATGGTGTGGGCAGTTTAACGCAGTGCCCCCATTTAGAGGGGGTGCGCAAGAGGCACGGTAAGATGAAAGCTTGTGTTCTTAGATAGGTTTCCATGGGGCTGCGTGCGGGTTGGTCGGCTAAGTTGCTGGGTTGGGGTGCTGGGGCTGCCTTGCTGTGGGCGGTGGCGGTGCCCGGGCGCGCGGGTTTGGTGGATTTTTCCAACAACTTGATGGCTTATGTGGACAAGCGCTGGGGCCATGAGGCACCGGTGCGCATGAATGTGTGGCAGCGCCTGGTGCGCGACAACAAGGCCGCCACGGCCAGCGGGCGCGCCGACACCACGGGGCTCAAGCAGGTGAATGGTTTCTTTAACCAAGTGCCCTACTTCAATGACATCAATCACTGGGGCGTGGATGACTATTGGGCCACCCCGACCGAGACACTGGGCTCGTTCGGCGGGGATTGCGAGGATTATTCGATTGGCAAGTATTTGTCGCTGAAGGAAATTGGCATTCCTATCGACAAGCTGCGTATTACCTATGTGCGGGCGCTGAAACTTGGCGAGTCGCACATGGTGCTGGCCTACTACCCTACGCCTGATGCGGACCCCCTGATTTTGGACAACCTGACGGGGGACATTCGCCCGGCCTCGCAGCGCACGGACCTTGAGCCGGTGTATAGCTTTAACGACGATGACCTGTGGGTCACCGGGGGCACCAGCCGCAAGGGTGGCGCCAGCAATGTGCGCCTGTGGCGTGACTTGCTGGAGAAGCTGGCCAAAGAGCAGCGGATGTAGCCCCTGCTGCGCCCGTGGCGCACTAGGGCAGGATGACGCGGGCGTGCTGTGCCAGTTCCAGCAGGCGAATTTTTGCCTGTTCTTGCGCGGTGTTCACCATTTGGATGGTGCTTTGCTGGCGCTGTGGCCCCACCGTGTTCCACCGCGCGAACGCTATTTGGGCCAGGGTGGGCTGCACGCCCGCCTCGCTGTGGCCGTACTGCATGGCTTTGTCAAAGGCGCGCCAAAACTCGGCGTCAAGCTCGCCCTTGAGGTGTTTGGCCAGCGCAAGGTAGGCCCAGGAGTAAGGAAAGGTGGGGCGCAGTGTGGTGGCGGCGCGGTAGCTGACGATGGCCTCGTCCAGCAGTTGCAACTGGTAGGTGTGCGCGGCGCTGCCCTGCTCCGGTGTGCCCATGCCTTTGGCGCGGGTGGCATGCAAGAAGCCAAGGTCGTCATAGAGCTGGGCATTGCCGGGGGTTATTTGCAGGGCGTGGCGCAGGTCGTCACGGGTTTGCAGCCAGATCTCGGGGGTGAAGGTGGGGCCACTGCCGTCGCGCCATTCACTGACCACCCAGCGCGCATGCAGCGCGTCGGCATCGGCCACCGCAGCGCGGCCGCCATACCAAAGGCTTAAGCCCGCAAACACCAGCAGCGTAGCAGCGGCGGCGGCCACGCCAACCCGGCGCAGCGGGGTCATGCAAGGCCCCAGATTTTGGCGGGCTTGCCGTAGACCATGTTGTGTGCCACTTGCTCGCCGTAGCGCAGGCGCAGGGCTTCTTTGCCTTCACTTAACCACGGTGGGCGGTTGTGCAGGTTGTGGGCGTCGGTGGCGGCCAGGCAGTTCCAGCCCGCGTCGATCAGCGCAAACGCGGCCTGCTCGGCCTGCGGGCCAAAGCGCCCGGCCAGCGAACCCGCGGTGAGCTGGAGCCAGCAGCCCGCTTCGGTGAATTCGCGCACTTTATCGGTATTGGCCATGATGGCCTTGTTGCGTTCGGGGTGCGCAATGAGGGGGCGGATTTTGAGTTTGAGCAGGCTGGTGATGAAACGGATGCTGCCCACGGGGATCATTTGGTGGGGGAACTCCAGCAGCAAGATGCGGTAGCCCCCTACTTCACCCAGAAATGGCATCTGGTTGTCGGCCACCAGGTCGATGAGTTCGGGGCACAGGCGGGCTTCACCGCCCATGCGCACTTGGAGCGGGATGTTGGCTTGTGCCAACTGGGCTGCGAACTCGGCCGTGGCGACCTCCAGATTGCGCCGCTGGTTG
>CAJASG010000576.1 GCA_903944555.1 uncultured beta proteobacterium | reverse complement strand
CCCATGAGCTTCGGCAACTGTGGTTACGCATTGCCAACGATGATCGGTGCCAAGCTCGCTGCCATGGACCGCCCCGCCATCGCGTACGCTGGCGACGGCGCCTGGGCCATGAGCATGGTTGAGATCCTGACCGCGGTGCGCCATGACATTCCTGTGACCGCCGTGGTATTTCACAACCGCCAGTGGGGTGCCGAGAAGAAAAATCAGGTTGATTTCTACAACCGCAGATTCGTGGCCGCCGAATTAGAAAATGAGAGTTGGTCGGAGATGGCCCGAGCATGGGCGCTGAAGCCATCGTAGTTGACCGGTTGGAAGACGTAGGCATCGCGCTCAAGAAGGCCATCGACATGCAAATGAACGAAGGCAAGACCTGTGTCATTGAAGTCATGTGCACCCGCGAACTGGGCGATCCATTCCGCCGCGATGCGCTGGCTAAGCCAGTGCGATTTCTGGAAAAGTACAAAGACTACGTGTAATCACAACGCGTCTTTTAGTACGGCAGCGCGGTGCAGGCTTCTTCTTGCACAGCGCTTTCTTGATGGCATCTGCTCACTGCGTTAATGGTTTGAGAACCGCGTGGGCAGACCACCTACTTCGGAGGCCACATGGCTGTTTCCTTTGCTTTGCCGTTGGCCGCTTCGGCACCGGTGCAGGTTGCTCACGCGTCTGCGCATCCCCATTTACAGAAGCTGGTCGTCGCAGCCAAGGCCTGTGGCCCATTGCGTGTGGCTATCGCGTACCCGTGTGATGCCGCCTCGCTTGGCGCTGCCATTGAAGCGGCACGCGCGGGCCTGATCACGCCGTTGTTGGTCGGCCCCAGTGCCCGCATGCAGGCGGTGGCCGAACAGAGCGGCCTGGACCTCACCAGCATGGAGATTGTGGACACCGTCAACGATCCGCGTCTTGCTGCCACCCATGCCGCCAGCCTGTGCCGCGACGGCAAGGCCGCTGCATTAATGAAGGGCAGCCTGCACACAGACGAATTGCTGGGTGCCGCTGTCTCGCGCGAGGCCGGTCTGCGCGGTGGCTCGCGCGCCAGTCATGCCTTTGTGCTGGATGTGCCTGGCATGGAACGCCCGTTAGTGCTGACAGACTGCGTCGTCAACATCGAGCCCGGTCTAATGGAGAAGCGCGACATCGCGCAAAACGCCATTTACCTGGCACACGCCATAGGCATCAAAAAGCCCCGCCTAGCTGTCCTGTCGGCGGTGGAGAACATCAATCCCGCTATCGCCAGCACGCTGGATGCTGCGGTCCTGTGCAAGATGGCCGATCGCGGCCAGATCACCGGTGCGGTGCTTGACGGTCCTCTGGCCTATGACAACGCCATCTCCAGTGTGTCGGCTATCAATAAAGGCATCGTCTCTGAGGTCGCCGGTCGACCCGACATCCTATTGCTCCCCAACCTAGAAGCAGGCAATATGGTCTACAAGCAATTGGTGTACATGGCTGGTGCCGAGTGCGCGGGGTTGGTGCTGGGCATGAAGGTGCCGATCATCCTGACCAGCCGCTCTGACTCAATCACCGCGCGCATCA
Organism: uncultured beta proteobacterium; assembly: GCA_903944555.1. Classification (GTDB taxonomy): domain Bacteria; phylum Pseudomonadota; class Gammaproteobacteria; order Burkholderiales; family Burkholderiaceae_C; genus Allorhodoferax. The sequence continues at coordinate 6,269 of CAJASG010000576.1, read as the reverse complement.
CCTCGTGTGCACTCGCGGTGCTGGTGGCTGCACGCTCCGCTGATCCGGGAGCCCGCGCATGAGCACGATCGCTGCCCGCGGGTTGGACCCGATGAAGCTTGTCATGCACGTGTTGCCCGGCTCGTTGCTGGCTGGTGTCGTGGCCATGGCTGCAACCTTGGTGTCCACCCTGCACGGGGGACCTCAGTTGCTGTATGCGTTGTTCTTCGGCGTCGCATTCCACTACCTGAGCTCGGACCCCAAGGCCAAGCCCGGCATCGAGTTTTGCTCTCGCCACGTGTTGCGCCTGGGCGTAGGTCTGCTTGGCGCACGCATCACCGCCTCGCAGATTGCCGGTCTTGGGTGGTCGACTGCCGCGATCGTGGTTGTCGCCGTGATATCGACCCTGCTGGTTGGTTACTTTTTGGGCAAACGCCTAGGGCTGGAACGCGCGCAGAGCGTGCTTTCTGGCGGTTCAGTGGCGATCTGCGGCGCCTCTGCCGCGCTGGCGATCTCGTCGGTATTGCCGCGCACCAAAGAAAGCGAGCGTTTTACCTTGATGGTGGTGGTCACCGTGACGGTGTTGTCCACCGTGGCGATGGTGGTGTACCCCTTGATTGCCAGGGCGTTTGGTCTGCCGCCAGATCTGGCCGGCCTGTTTCTGGGCGGCACCATTCATGACGTGGCCCAGGTGGTCGGCGCGGGCTACATGATCGATCATCCAACGGGAGACTATGCGACTATTGTCAAACTGTTTCGCGTCTCGATGCTGGCAGTGGTGGTGGTGGTGGTTTCAGCCATGTTTAAGACAGAACGCGAGCAAGCCGAACGCGATATTGCCTCCAGCGGCGGGCAGGCTATCACCACCAAGCAACCGCTGGTGCCGTGGTTTCTCTGGGTATTCGTGATCCTGGTGGCTGTCAACTCGCTGGGTTTTGTACCGGCCGAGGTGGGCAAGGGTTTGAGCGATTTCTCGCGTCTGTGCCTGGTGGTGGCAATTGCGGCCCTCGGGATCAAGACCTCGTTCCAGCAACTGGCCAAAGCTGGCTGGCGCCCATTCACCTTGCTGCTGGTGGAGACGGTGTGGATGGCTGCGTTCGTTTTGATTGCGATCTTTGCACGTCAGCAAGGACATTTCTGACGGATCGGCGGGTTCTGGTACCGTAGTCCAATACGGTCTCCACCTGTCTGAAACGTAGCTCTGCCCCATGTCGCTGGTAACACTCATCACTTTCAATACCTGCTGGGTGTTGCTGTGCATCGCCTTGGCGGCATATGTGCAGAACCTGACCGGTTTTGCTTTTGGGTTGATCTTCTTGGCGCTGGTCGGCGTGTTCGACCTAATCCCGATGGAGGTCGCAGCCAATGCTGTGACCCTCATTACATTGAGCCAGGCCTTCATCTATTTCCGAGAATACCCGCTCACCGACGATTGGCGCGTGATCAGGCCGGCCATCTGGCCCAGTCTGGCGGGTGTGGTTGCGGGACTCGCGCTGCTGTTCTGGCTTAGCGACAGCGCGCTGTACCTACTGAAGATCGCGCTAGGATTTTCAGTGGTGGGATCGGCCGGATTGCTGGTGATGCGGTTTGAACCCAAAAGCCAGATCGATCCGCCCGGGTCCTTTGCACTCACCGGCGTGCTCGCTGGCCTGATGGGCGGCCTGTTTTCCACTGCAGGCCCACCCTTGGTCTACAAGCTCTACCGCCAACCGTTGAGTCTACTAGTGATCCGTCAAGCACTGCTGGTGATGTTTGGTCTGAGCCAGATAGTACGGTTGGTGATCGTGTTAATCACTGGGCAATTCACACTGGCCTCGGCCGTCTATGCCGTGCTGGCTGTGCCGTTACTGTTCGGGGTTGCGCGTGGTAACCGGCGTTACCCGCTGAAGCTCTCGACTAAGGCGGTGTCGCGTGTAGCCGCTGGCCTTTTGCTAATGGCCGGTGTGAGCTTAATTGCAACCGCCTGGTAGTCGGGCTCAGGCCGCTAATCCTGCCCGGAGTGCAAGTTGCTAAACGATACGCCTTGTCACTTCGCTGAGCCGCCAACGTCCGTGCTCGATCGGCAAAAAAGCTTCGATCGCTGCTGTGGCTATGACATGGGTGGTACCTTGCTCGTCATCGTTGACATCAAGCCCCCCATGAACGGCAGTGACCTCGGCACGCCCACGTGGCAGTTCCGCTGCAACGATGGTGAGGTCTACCTCCTCGGGTTTCTGCACCCCAATGGTGACTTGCACGCGCATGTCCCGGTGGTCATAGCCCAGTGATTTGAACAGCACTATGGATGAGTGGTGCAGTGCATCGTGCACCGCTCTGCAGGCGGCCTTGGTGTAGTCACCGCCATACAGATCGTTACCCGTGCCCATTTCGAGAATGATGCGTCTTTCAGTCATGACCACTCTCCATGTCGAACGACACCATGATCGCCGCATTGGCGATGACGCTCCAGCCCTCTTTCTCCCGGCGCGGAATATCCAGGCCACCCTTAACCACTTTCACCGATGGCTGTCCATACGGGAAAATCGTCAACAACGTATCGGCATCCACCTCATTAGGTCGTTGAACACCGATCTCTACATTGATGATCATGGCCTCCCTGGGAAACCCGAATGCATCTGCCACGTTCAGCGAGTTGTGCCACAAAGCATCTCGTATGGCGCGGGCGGCTGCCTCTGTGTAATTGCGGCTGCGAATCGAAGTTCCCATGCCGAATTGGGTGACAACTCGTTTTATGGCCATGGAAGATTTCCTATCGAAAAAAGCAGGTGCAAAAATGTTGAGGGAGCGTTTTGTGGGTTGTCCCTTAGATCTTCTCGTCGCGCAGCCAGTACCACTTGTACAGAAAAAACTGGCCGAAACGGCGGAAGGGCGCGAAAGCTTCTGAACGCACCATATTCAAGACATTAGGGTATTCGAGCGGCGAGTTGTAGATCGGCAGGTTGAACACCTCTCGGCCGGCATCTTTGCCCGCCACCCGCTCGGCAATGCGCTTGCCTGCCCAGGTGGAAGATGCGACACCATTGCCACCGTAGCCCAGCGCGTGCCATACGGTCTCCTTCGGGTCCGGGCGGGTGATGCGGGGCATCATGTCGTGACTCACATCAACCCAACCCCACCAGGAATGGTCGATCTGGATGCCCGCCAGCGGCGGGAACTTCCGTGCAATTGCGTCGGTGAGTAATTTCAAGTGAATCGGGTCTTGTGCGTCGGCACCCGTGATCGAGCTGCGGCTGCCTAATTGCAGGCGATTGCCTTCAAGCAAACGGTAGTAAAAGCGCAGGGTGCGCGTATCTGTCATAAAGGTCTTGGACTTAAAGTTGCAAGCCACCATCTCGGCGTCGGTCAGCGGGCGCGTGACCACCGAGTTGGACAGGATGGGCAGGATTTTGTTTTTTAAGACAGGCGTGAGGTTCTGCCCGGTGTACCCGCCGGTGCAAACAACTACGCGTTTGGCGCGCACGACACCGCCGGGCGTTTCTAGGTGGTGTACGCCGTTGACGGTCTTCCAGCCTTGCACTGGGCTGGCGGGGTGTACTTTCACCCCCAACTCGCGGGCCTTGCGAATCAGTCCAAACGTGAATTTCAGCGGGTGAATACCTATGCCCTCTTCTTCGTACATCGCGCCCAGGTGCTCGCGCTCGTCACAGTGCTGTTCACGCACCTCCTCCGGCGTGAGCAAACGCGTGTGATAGCCGAACACTTCGTTGCGCACGCGGGTCATCTCGCGCAAGTAGTCGAGCTTTTTCGGACGGTGCGCCATGTAAAGATGCCCACCGTCGTAGGCTTCGCATTCGATTTCCTTGGTGAGCTCGCGGAAATTTTCGAAACCAGTTCGGATCTCGGTGTCTAGCCGTTTTGCCACGTCCATGCCCCAGCGCTCAATCCACTGCGAGCGGCTGAGTCGGCCATTGGCGTTCTGCCCCTGGCCGCCGCTGCGGCTGGAGCAGCCCCATGAAGTCTGGGCCGCTTCAAGCACGGTGGCCACAATACCGTGCTCACGCGCCAGGTACAAGGCGGTGGACATGCCGGTGGAGCCGGATCCGATCACCACCACATCAGCATCAATGTCAGTTCGAATCGGACCGTCGTCGGGTGGCGGGCTGCCAGCTGAGGCGACCCAGTAGGTGGGGGCATAGCCGGTGCCGTGACCTGGGGACGCGTCCACCAGCGGGTCGTAGGTGGGTTCGTAGGGTCGCAATACGCGACCGCCAATGGGCAACGAAGTCATGAATGGTCTCCAGATTTTGTTTGGTTTGGGCAAAAGGGCTGTCGATCAGCACGGAGCGCTCAACAGCCTGCGAGTCCCAGAAAACACGTCCAATGGAACTCACCCGAACCGAGCATAGTGAGGAGTGCCCTTGTTTGGTTAGGACCAGATGGGGTCATTCCATGGGGCCAACCATCGGACAGTTTGACAAGAAATGCCTATTAAAAGGGTTTACCCGAATAGTTGGCCCTAGCGATTGGCGGGTGCTGGTTCTACATGCCTAAGCCATTCGGATCAAACAATACAACCTGTCGGCAAACCCAGCGCAATACCAACGGGTAAATGCGATTGGCGGTTTGCTCGAATTTGATAGAAACTAAAGGAGTCAAGATGACCGACCAACACGACACCATCAACCCGCAGACGCTGGCCGCGTTTGCAGATGCTTGGAATCGCCATGACCTGAATGCCTTGATGGCTTTCATGCATAAGGATTGCCTGTTTCACGCAGTGGCCGGTCCGGATTTACTGGGCCGTACCTTTACTGGCCACACCGAAGTAAGTGACGGCTTCAAGGCTGCATGGACCAGCTTCCCCGACGCCGCCTGGCTTGATGGCGACCACTTCGTGGCCGGCGATCGGGGTGTGTCGGAAAGTACCTTTAAGGGTACTAACGCCGATGGATCACGCATTGAGGCGCGTATGGTCGATGTATTCACATTCAAGGACGGCAAGATTTTGGTCAAGAACGCATTTCGCAAGAATCGCCCGTCGCTGGTTGGTGCCTGACCCGACTGCTTTTTTCCCTGTGAATCCCGATCCGGCCACGCGGGAACACTGATTTTTTTTCCTGCCAACTTCTAAGACTGACCACAAAGTCAGCACGTTTTTTTGTTAACCAACCCGAGAGACATCCATGAAATTCAAAACCACCACCCTAGTAACGCTGCTCGCAGCCTCTTCCTTTTTCATCGGAGGCAGCGCGCTGGCCACCACCTTCAAAGTTGCAGTGGGTGACGCCCAGGGCAGCGCCCAATGGGAAATGGCCACCAAGTTCAAGTCGTCTTTTGAAGCCAAGACTTCGGGCAAACACAAAATTGACTTGTTCCCCAACGGCCAACTGGGCAGCGAAGAGACCACGATCAACAGCGCCTCGATGGGCACCCTGGATTTCTCGGTCCTGGCCGTCAACAACATCACGCCGTTTTCGCCCTCAGTGGGCGTGCTCACGTTGCCTTATGTGATTCAAAGCGCAGAAGAGGCCAAGAAGCTTGTGACTGGCGACATTGGCAAGGAGCTCACCGCTAACACCGTTCGGGACGCAGGTGTGCGCATCGTGGGCTGGACCTTCACAGGCTTTCGCGTGCTGACCAACTCCAAGAAGCCCGTCAAAACATTGGCTGACTTGAACAGCCTGAAAATTCGCGTACCCAAGAACGAAATCATGATTGCGTCCTACCAGGCTTGGGGCATCAATCCCACGCCCATGGCTTGGTCCGAGACCTTCACCGCGCTACAACAGGGCGTGGTCGATGGCCAGGACAACCCCTACATAACAGTGCACTCAATGAAGTTCAACGAGGTACAGAAGTACATTACCAACATCCGCTATGTGTTCTCTCTGGAACCCATCATCGTGGGCGAATCCACTTTCAAGAAACAGCCGGCCGATGTGCAGAAAGCAATCTTGGATGCTGGCGCTGAAGCTACCGAGCACAGCTACAAGTGGCTGGCGGAAACCGAAGGCAAGATCAAGAAGGAATTGACCGCCAAGGGCATGCAAATCACCGACCCCGCTGATGGCGAAAAAGAGTGGATTTCCAAGGCCACCACTTCCGTCTGGCCTAAGTTCTACGACAGTATCGGCGGTAAGGACAAGCTCGACAAAGTCCTGAAAACACTGGGCCGTTGATCGACTGACAGATGAGGCCACCGCATGGTGGCCTCTTTTATTGAAATTTTGTTGCTATCGTCTGCCCGCGCAGTGCCTGCTCTGGCACGCGGGCGACACACTTATTGAGGTACACGCCATGACGTTCTTGCGCAAATTGCTGGTCAGGCTAAACAATTTCGAAACAATTGT
>CAJASG010000575.1 GCA_903944555.1 uncultured beta proteobacterium | reverse complement strand
CCGCGCGACTGAGAAAGTCCCTTTGAACCTGATTGAGGTAATCCTCGCGCAGGGAAGCAGGTCCGGTTGGGTGCGTCACCTCGTTCTCTGGTGATGTGCAGCACTGGTCGGACCCCAGCCCACCTGCCACTTTTTTGCATGGAGCAAATAGATGGCAAATTCACACGTTTCCAACGCCGATAATTCGGCCCTCACTCCGGTGGCGCAAGCTGACCGGGTTTTTGGCTGGCATGAACACGCCTCCTTGTGGTTCAGCCTGGGCGTGGGCCTGCTGGTGATGCAGATTGGTGCCTACCTGGTGCCTGCCGTGGGCAGCCGCGACGCGGCCATTGCCATCGTGCTGGGTTCGCTGGTGGGCTCCGGCCTGCTGGCATGGACCGCCAAGCTGGGTTGCGACAGCGGCCTGACCAGTGCCGGCCTGATGCACGCCACCTACGGCAGCTACTTTGCCCGCTTGCCGGTGGTGTTGAACATTGCCCAGCTGATCGGCTGGACTACCTTCGAGCTGGTGGTGATGCGCGACGGCACAGCGGCCATTGGCAAACAGTCGTTTGGACTTACGCTGGATGGCACCGGCGGCATGGTTGCCACCACTTTGCTGTGGGGCGCGGTATTGACCTTGTTGCTGGCGGGCTCCATGACCACGCTGGTGCGCAAAATCATCAGCCGTTTTGGTTTGCCCTTGGTGATTGCCTCGCTGGTGTGGCTGACCTGGCAGTTTGGCGGCCAACTGCATACCCAAGGCTTCGACGCGTTCTGGGCGCGTCCCGGCGACGGCAGCATGGGCATGTTGTCGGCCATGGACCTGGTGATTGCCATGCCCGTGTCGTGGTTGCCCTTGGTGGCCGACTACGCGCGCCACGGTCGCTCGGGCCGCAGTGCCATGAGCGGCACCTGGTTGGGTTATGCCTTGGCCAACATCTGGTGCTATGCACTGGGTGTGATGGTGGTCAGTGTGGAGCAGCCTGATGCGAGTCTGGTGAGTGCGCTGTTGTTGGCCCAGGGTGGCTTGATTGCATTGAGCCTGATTTTGGTGGACGAAATCGACAACGCCTATGGCGATGTGTATTCGGGTGCCGTATCGGCCCACAGCATCAAGCCGTCTATCACCATTCGGCAATGGGGCCTGGGGCTGGCGGTGCTGTGCACCGGGCTTGCGCTGGTGCTGCCCATGCACAGTCTGGAGCCCTTTTTGTTGTTGTTGAGCTCAGTGTTTGTTCCTTTGTATGGCGTTATTTTGGGGCGTTTGGGTGTGGGTACGCCCAGCTTTGCGGCGCCCCAGCGCAAGGTGGATATCACCGCGGCGCTGCTGTGGCTGGCGGGCATTGCGGCCTACCATGCCCTTGCTAAATGGGCACCGCAATGGGGTTCAGCATTGCCGACTCTGGTGGGCACCTTTGTGTTGGCCTGGCTGACGCGCACCAAGCAGTCCTGAACCAGATTGCGGGAATCGCTATGAATATCGTTATTTTGGGTGCTGGCCTGATGGGCCGGCTGTTGGCCTGCCAGTTGGCGCGGGCAGGGCATACTTTGGAGCTGTTTGATGCAGGGGGCTCGGAAGCGTTGACCTCGGCCGCCCGGGCGGCGGCGGCCATGCTGGCGCCGTTGGCGGAGTCGGCCATCACGGAAACCAGTGTGGTGCAAATGGGCATGTATTCCCTGCCACGCTGGCCGGAGCTGATTGCCCAACTCGATGAGCCTGTTTTCTTTCAGCAGATTGGCACGCTGGTGCTGTGGCACCGGCAAGACGCCGCCGAGGCGCAGCGCTTTGCCCGCCAGATGGAAGCCACCCATGCGGCTCTGCCGTCCCTGCCCAAAGCGCAGCCGCTGGACGGCGCGGGGATTGCACAGTTGGAGCCATCGCTCGGCTCCCGTTTCACCCAGGGCCTTTTCCTGCCCGGGGAAGGGCAGCTGGACAACCACCAGCTGCTGGCCGCCATGCTGCACCAGCTGCAGCGCCTGAACGTCAAGCTGCACTGGGACAGCCCCCGCGTACCGGCGGACTTTGCACCGGGTCAGCCGGGGCAGCCCGACTGGGTGTTCGATTGCCGTGGCGTGGGCGCCCAAGCGCAGTGGCCCGCCTTGCGTGGCGTGCGCGGCGAGATCATCACGCTGCTGGCCCCCGAGGTGAAGCTGAGCCGCCCGACCCGGCTGATCCACCCGCGCTACCCGATTTATATCGCGCCCAAAGGGGGCGACTACTTTGTGGTGGGTGCCACCGAAATTGAGTCGGACGATCTGTCGGAGATGAGCGTGCGTTCCACCCTGGAGCTGCTCAGCGCGGCCTATTCGGTAGACAGTGGTTTTGCCGAAGCGAGGATCATGGACCTAGTGACGCAGTGCCGTCCGGCGCTGCCCAACAACCTGCCGTCGATTCGGATGCTGGGTGAGCGGGTGATGCAAATCAACGGCCTGTACCGCCACGGCTACCTGATTGCCCCGGCCATGCTGGACGTCGTGATGGAACTGCTGCAGACCCACACCTCCCCGCTGGCCCAGACCTTTGCGCTGGCGATTTCACCTGCAAAGGATTGACGAGCACCATGCACGTTTTGATTAACCAGGTGCCGCACGATTTGGCTGAGGGCGCGACGCTGGCCGATGTGGTCACCTTACTGCAGTCCCGCCCGCCCTTTGCTGCGGCGGTGAACCTACAGTTTGTTCCCAATACCCTGTACGCGCACACGCTGCTGCACGCAGGCGACCGGGTGGACATCATCGCCCCGGTCACCGGCGGCTAAGCACGACACACACCATGACTTCTGAAACCATCCTCAACGCCGTAGCCGATCCGCTGATTCTGTACGGCCACACGTTTTCCAGCCGCCTCCTGCTGGGCACCTCACGCTACCCGTCGCCCAGCGTGCTGGAAGCGGCGGTGCGCAAGGCAACCCCCGCCATGCTGACCGCTTCCCTGCGCCGACAAAATGTGAGCTCCCCGGACACGGGTAACCGTTTTTGGGAAATGCTGCACGCACTAGGCGTGCCGGTGTTGCCCAACACAGCGGGCTGCCACAGTGTGCAAGAGGTCATCACCACCGCCCAGATGGCGCGTGAGGTCTTCAATACCCCGTGGATCAAGCTGGAATTGATTGGTGACGACTACACCCTGCAGCCGGACACCTTGAACTTGGTGGACGCTGCCAGCCGCCTGATCAAGGACGGTTTTCAGGTGCTGCCGTATTGCACCGAAGACCTGGTGTTGTGCCAGCGCCTGGTGGACGTGGGTTGCCAGGCCATCATGCCGTGGGCGGCGCCCATTGGCACCGGCAAAGGCCCGATCAACGCGTATGCGCTGCGTACCCTGCGCGAGCGTTTGCCATTGGTCCCCATGCTGGTGGATGCCGGCTTGGGTCTGCCGTCGCACGCTTGCCAGGTGATGGAGTGGGGCTTTGACGGGGTGCTGCTGAACACGGCAGTGGCCCTGGCACAAGACCCGGTGCGCATGGCGGGGGCCTTTGCCAGCGCAACACAGGCCGGGCGCGACGCTTATTTGGCGGGAACCATGACTGAGCAACACGCCGCACAACCCAGCACCCCCGTGCTGGGGACCCCGTTTTGGCACCAGCCATGAGTACCGTTCAGACCTACCGGGACCTGGGCTTTATCGACATCGATGCGGACTGTCTGGCCCAGGCGCGGCAGCGCATGGCCGAGCGCACCGGCAAGGCTGACCATGAAGCGTGGCCAAGCGAACCCGTGGACTTCGGTATGCGGGCGTGGCCCCGCGCGGATGCGTTTGCGCCATGTCCGCATCGCTTGGGTTTGTACGCCGTGTTGCCCGATGCGGCCTGGGTTGCACGCATGGCCCGTGCAGGTGTGCCGACCGTGCAACTGCGCTTCAAGTCGGAGGACCCGCAGGCTATTGACCGCGAGGTACGTGCTGCGGTGCAAGCCGTGCACGGCACCCAGGCTTTGCTGTTCATCAACGACCACTGGCAAGCCGCAATCGAGGCCGGCGCCTACGGTGTGCACCTGGGGCAAGAAGACCTGGATACGGCTGACCTGGCGGCCATTCGTGCAGCCGGTCTGCGCTTAGGGCTCAGCACCCACGGGTACGCCGAAATGCTGATTGCCGACCGCTACAGCCCTAGCTACATCGCCATGGGGGCGGTGTTTCCCACCACGCTCAAACGCATGCGCACCGCGCCGCAAGGTACCGAGCGTTTGCACCGGTATGCGCAGTTGCTGCGGGACTACCCCACCGTTGCCATTGGCGGCATTGATGCCAGCACACTGTCCGAGGTGCTGGCCAGCGGTGTTGGTTCGGTGGCAGTGGTGCGTGCCTTGGTGGGGGCTGAGAACCCTGAACGTACGGCTGCTGAGCTGCAGGCGGCGATCAGCGCGCCGCGCTAAGCCCTACTGGTCTACCTTGCCGCTTTCAGGCGCATGACCACTGGCGCATAGCCATGGTTGAGGGGGCCGCTGCCTTTGCCTGTGCGCACGATTGCGCCTGCCAGTAGTGCGCCCCGCACGTAGGTGCGGGCATGTTCCACCGCATCAATCAGTGTGGCACCCAGGGCCAAGTGGGCCGCTATTGCACTGGAGAGCGTGCATCCAGTGCCGTGCGAGTTGGGGCTGTGGATGCGCGGCGCTTCCATCCGGAATGTCTCGCCGCCCGCCGTTACCAATAAATCGATGACGGTGTCGCCCGGCAAATGCCCGCCTTTGAGCAAGACGGCACGCGCGCCTTTGCCGAGAAGTTCTTGGGCCGCCTGTTCCATGTCCTCTACAGAGT
>CAJASG010000574.1 GCA_903944555.1 uncultured beta proteobacterium | reverse complement strand
CCACGCTCAAATACGGCACACGCAGGTGGGCGGCGCCAATGAACAGGCGGCTCACGTGGCGCACCTGGCCAGTGGCCTCGGTGTCGGGCCCGACCATGAAGCCGGGGGTATCCACCAAGCTCACCAGCGGCAGGCCGTGCGCGTTGCACAGCTGCATGAAGCGGGCAGCCTTGTCGGCGGCATCGGCGTCAATGGCGCCACCCAAATGCAGCGGGTTGTTGGCCAGCAGGCCCACCGGGCGGCCTTCCACCCGCGCCAAGGCGGTGTGAATGCCTGCGCCAAACCCGCTGCGCAGCTCCAGCAAACTGCCCACATCGGCCAGGCCGGCCATGGCCGCGCGGGTGTCGTACACCCGCAGGCGGTTCTCCGGCACCACGTCGCGCAGGCCGAGGGCCGGTGGCGCTTGCCAGTCGGGCTGCGAGCCCTGGAAGAAGGACAGGTAGTGTTTCGCCGCCGCCACGGCTTGGCACTCGTCGTCCACCAAAATATCGATCACACCATTGCGGTGCTGCACGGCGCTGGGGCCAATCTGCTCAGGCTTGAACACGCCCAGGCCACCGCCCTCCACCATGGCCGGGCCACCCATGCCGATGTTGCTGGCGCGGGTGGCGATGATGACATCGCTGCACCCCAACAGCGCGGCATTGCCCGCAAAGCAGCGCCCCGCCGCAATACCGACCACCGGCACCTGGCCGTTCAGACGGGCGTAGCTGGCAAAGGTGGCCACATGCAGCCCGGCCACGATGGGCATGTCCACATCGCCCGGGCGGCCACCGCCGCCTTCGGCAAACAGCACTACGGGCAGCTTGTTTTGCAGTGCCACGCCCAGCATGCGGTCGGTCTTCTGGTGGTTGCGCATGCCTTGGGTGCCGGCCAGCACGGTGGCGTCGTAGGCCATGACCACGGTGCGCTGCGCGTTGACGCTGCCAATGCCGGTGACCATGCCGTCGGCCGGGGTGTTTTGGATGAGGTCTTCCTCGCTGCGGCGGCTGCGCTGGGCGGCCACCGCCAGTGCGCCGTATTCCATGAAGGAGTCGGCATCACACAGGTCGGCAATGTTCTCCCGCGCGGTGCGCTGGCCTTGGGCATGGCGCTTGGCGACCGCCTCAGGGCGGTTGGCGTCCAGCGTGAAGGCATGGCGCTGCTGCACGCGCTGCAGGTCGGCACGCGGCCCCTCCGGGGGTGGCGGCTCGGCGGGTACGGCAGATGCTGCGGGCTGCGCATTCATCTCCATTTTTAGAGTGTTTTCGGCCTCTAGCCCCCGTGGAATATGCGCAAGCAGCTCCAAATTTGATAGCAAGGCATCTTCGGTCACGGATTCGCCGGCGGCGTAGAACAGCGCGCCGACCTTGCCCGCGCGGGGGGCGCGGATCTCGTGCTCCATCTTCATGGCTTCCAGAATCAGCAGCACGTCACCAGCGGCAACACTGTCGCCACTGTGGACCATCCATTGCACGATTTGGGCTTGTAAGGGGGAGCGGATATCGATCATGCAGCCATTGTGCGGCCAGCCATGGCCTGCGGGTGCGTGCCCGCGTCAAATGCGGGACAAGAGAGGCGCCTACAGGGAAATAGCGCGGGTCTCGCCATGGCGCATGAGCCAGACGCGGTCATCGGGCAGCCCGTGCTGCCGCAGGGCGGCGGCGAGGTCTTTGGGTGGCTGGTCGAACGCCTCCTGGGTCAGCATGAAGGTGCCCCAATGCACGCCCATGGCCTGCTTGGCCTCCAGGTCGAGCAGCATTTGCACCGCATCAAGGGGGCTGACGTGCATGGGCCGCATGAAGTCGCGCGGCAAGTAGGCCCCGATGGGCAGGGCCAAAAAGTCCACCGCCCCGATGCACTGGCGAATCGCCTTGAAGTCCGCGCTGTAGCCGGTATCGCCCGGAAACAGAAAGCGCCACGGCTGCGGGGCATTGCCGTGGTGCTCCACCATATAGCCACCCCACAGGGACGCATTGGTGTCCCACGGCGTGCGGCGGCTCCAGTGCTGCGCGGGGGTGAAGTGCAGGCGCAGCGCGTCGCTCAATTGCGCACCGCCCCACCAGT
>CAJASG010000573.1 GCA_903944555.1 uncultured beta proteobacterium | reverse complement strand
GCACCACGTCATCCGACGTCGAATGCAAAAAAGACGGGGCGGTGCTTACTTCTGCGGTACCGCGCCGGCCAATTCCAGCTGCATCACAATCATGTTGACCAAGGAGGCAACCGATGGCCGCCCCGTTTCCATCACGAAATGGGCCGTTTCTCGGTAAAGAGGATCGCGATCAGCGTACAACTGTCGCAATCGACCCAAGGGATCGGCAACCTGTAAAAGTGGGCGATTGACGTCATGGCGCAACCTGCGGAACAACTCGTCGGGATTGGATTTGAGGTAGACCACGTGCCCTCGGTCCCGCAGGTGTTGGCGGTTGGCACTGCGTATGACTGCACCGCCCCCCGTAGAGAGAACACCAGCAGACTCCAAGGTCAACGCGTCGATGATTTCTTCTTCAATATCACGAAAACGGGGTTCACCCTCGCGTTCGAAAAACTCCCGTATGGAGCAACCAAGGCGTTGCTCTATGGCATGGTCAGAGTCAACGAAGGGGATTTGCAACCGGCGGGCAAGCTGCCTCCCAACGGTTGTTTTCCCTGAACCGGGTAACCCAACAAGACTGACTATCAATTGTGAAACACCGGTGCGGGTTCGAGTCGAAAAAAAATAAAACTCGGATCAGCGCCCCAGAGCTTTGTCAGCCAGCATCTTGGGTGTAATGAACACCAACATTTCACGCTTAGTTGTCGATTTTGATTTGTTTTTGAACAAAATACCGACGCCAGGCAAGTCACCAAAGAATGGGACCTTGACCTCAGATTCCGTCTGATCTTCCGTAAATATGCCGCCAATCACAACCGTACCCCCGTTTTCCACCAAAACTTGCGTTTTGATGTGTTTGGTATCGATCGCAAAACCGGCTGGCGTAGATTGCCCAACCGTGTCTTTCGTGACATCCAGATCCAAAATAATATTCCCATCTGGCGTAATTTGTGGAGTCACGTCAAGCTTCAGATTCGCTTTGCGAAAAGCGATTGAAGTAGCACCGCTTGACGAAGCAACCTGGTATGGCAACTCAGTACCCTGCTCAATGGTTGCCGCCTTTTGGTCTGCCGTGACCACTCGCGGACTTGACACGACCTTGCCTTTACCATCGGCCTCCAAAGCCGAAATTTCCAGATTCAGAAACGTACTGGCACCCGCTCCGAACAAGGAGACAGCAAAGGTTCCCGGAGAACTGGAACCCAGTGCACCAGTCGACGGCAAATTCACAAAATTACCTGAAGTTGTTGTAGCGGACCCGGCCGCATAACTCGAACCAAACGACCCACCAATTGGGCCACCCTGACCTGCATCGACGGAGATAGGACCACCACCACCAAGTTTGACACCTAGCGACTTCCCAAAACTATCCGAGGCTTCGACAATGCGGGCTTCAATCAGCACTTGCCGAACGGCCACATCCAGCTTGGCAATGAACTGCTGAATTTCTTCCAGCTTGCTGGGGATATCGGTAACGAACAATTGATTGGTCCGGGGTTCAGCAATCACGCTCCCCCGGGAACTCATCATACGTGCGCTTGCCGCCGCTCCTGCGCTACCACCCGCAGTCAGTTGCGCCGCAATTTCTGCCGCTTTGGCGTAATTGATCTGGAAGGACTGGGTCCGAACCGGCTCCAAGCTTTGTACAGCAGCAACAGACTCCAAATCGAGCTTTTCCTTGGAGGAAATTTCATCCTTTGGTGCAACCCACAGGACATTGCCGCTCTTACGCATGCCCAAGCCTTTGGCCTGCAAAATGATGTCCAGCGCTTGATCCCATGGAACATCTTGCAAACGCAGAGTTACAGAGCCAGACACCGAGTCAGACGTCACAATATTGAAGTTGGTAAAGTCAGCAATGACTTGCAGCAGTGAGCGTACTTCAATGTTCTGAAAGTTCAGCGACAGTTTTTGGCCGTTGTAACCAACACCTTGAGTCAATTTTTTCGGATCAACCTTGATCTCTTTAACTTCGACGACAAATTGCTCGTCACTTTGATAGGCGCTGTGCTCCCATTGTCCTTTAGGCTCGATAACCATGCGAACCCGATCACCCGACTGAAAAGTAGTGACCGACTTCACCGGGGTTCCGAAATCACCGACATCCAGGCGTCGACGCAATCCTTCCGGAAGTGTTGACTTCATGAACTCAACCACCAACGTTTGCCCCTGTTGACGAATATCGACACCCACTTGATTGTTCGGAAGAGACACGACGATACGGCCTGCGCCATCAGCAGTTCTACGGAAATCCATATCTTTGATTGGCGCTGAATCGCGACTACGATTCTCCGCAAAAGCCGGAGCTATAGCAGCACTGGCCGCGCTACGGGAAGTCGCATCCAGCACAACAATCAAAGATTTTCCTTGGATTTCTGCTTTATAGGCGGCTGGCTGTTTCAAATTAAGAACCACCCGAGTCCGCTCCCCCGCTTGGACCACACTGACCGATTTCAGGTTACCTTGATTGATTTCTATAGTGGAGCGGCCCATCGTATTTGTTACGCCAGGGAAATCCAATGCAATTCTTGCTGGAGACTGAATCGCAAAACCGGTGGGGAGTGCCGTCAGCGCCTGTGACAGGTCAATACGCACGACTTCAGTTCCACCTTGAATGGAGCCCGTTACGGCCTCAATCGCTGTTTGCGCTTGAACTGTAGCCCCAAAAATTAACGCGAGCGACACAAAAATCCATCGCAACATGGACAACCCCACCGAGCTATTTCGCTTAATCATTTAGACCTCTCTAGCAGTTGCAACGTCGCAACGCGTTCAATCCATTCACCAACCGCATCCTGCACGATTTCGCGCAGTGATACTTCGGTCTCACTTATTTTGATAACTCGCCCGTAGTGCTCACCCAAGTAGTTACCCAACTTAACCTGGTACAACAAATTATCAACTTTCACCAAGGCCACGGGTTGCCCGGCCTTGACGATGCTGCCAACCATGGACATGGCGTCTAGCGGGAAAGACTCTAATGGCTCTTTACGTCTGGCTAATTCTGGCGCCACCAATGCCCCATTGGCGGCCACTTGAGAAGAGTCACGCTTGAGCGCCTGTGTCAATTTTTGATTACTAAACGGTTCAATGGTGGCAGCATTGGTATATGCCTCAGGCTTGAACTGTTTTGGTGCGGGAATAGGGGTCACCTTGGGCCGGGTCTGATTTCGCTCCTCCACCATCCATTGCCGAACGTCATCCTCCTTGGATGACCCACAACCCGTCAAATTCGCTATGAGCATGAACGCAAGCGGCAAGAGCAAAAACCTCATTTTTGAGCCCCCTTGGGATTGGAAGCCTTGCGCTGGGAAGTAACCTCGCTCGCATCCAGATAGCGAAACGTTTTGGCAGTGGCATCCAGCGTCAAAGTCCCATCCGCCTTCGGATTAATAGACAAATTATTGAGTGTCACAATGCGAGACAAGTTCGCAACATCAGACGCAAAAGAACCGATATCGTGATACCGCCCACTCACTTTGATCGTAATGGGCAATTCCGCATAGTATTCTTTGACCGCGATTTGACCGGGACGAAACAGGTCAAATTGCAAACTTCTTCCCAAACCGGCTTGGTTAATATCAGAGAGTAACGCGTCCATTTCGGCTTTACTGGGCAGTTGTTTCTCAAGCTGCGTCACATACTGCTGGACCTGTTCGCGCTGCTTCTTCAGGACATCCAGATTGACCGCCTTGGTTAGCTTGGTCTTGTAATCCTCGCGAAGCTTAACCTCCTTGTCTTGCTCTTGCTGCAAAATTTCCTGCGATCCAGCTAGCCATACAAACCACAGGACGACCACAATGACAACAGACGCAGCAGCAAACAGCGCCAGACGTGGCAACAAGGGCCACACAGAGGGGTCCTTCGGGTCAAGATCTTTGAACTGATCAACAAGTTGCTCTTGAATGGCTGCGAAGTCAATTGAACTTGGAATTTTTATTGCCATACGGGTTCCTGCTACTTTTTACCATTCACCGCAGCCACTACAGCAGACGGGTTGGCAGCAATGGCACCGCTAGCAGGCACAGCAGCGCTTTTTTCTGCCTCGCTTGCCCGAACGAGTTTGACTCGAATCACAAAATTAGCCACGCGTTTCTGCTCTTTCGTCGACAACGTGACACTTCCCGCCACAATTTCCACCAAATCCGGTTTTGTGAACCAAGGAGTGTTGTTGGCCAAATTTCGCAACAACTCAGACACCCGCTCATTGGATTGGGCGACGCCATTAATCGTTACCGATTGATCCGCCTGGATCATTTTGGTGATGTACACACCGTCAGGTAATTGGTTGACCAACTCTGTCAACAAGTGCACTGGCAAATTCCGATCCGATTGCAAATCCTCCACCGCTTGTTGACGGGCACGCAGTGCAGCAATCTCGGCTTCTAATCCAGCAATATCCTTGATCTGCCCATCCAGTTTTTTGATCTCGGCTTCAAGAACCGTATTTGTCCCCTGCTGAACCGAAATAGCGGCCTGGAACCATAAAAATATCGCTCCAGCGATAACACCACCCAAAAGGGCCGACGCGCCCAACGAGACATTGAAAATATCCCGGCGCCGTTTTCGCGCAACTTCTCGGTGTGGGAGTAGATTAATCAAAATCACTGCGTGAACCTCCGCAAGGCCAAACCACACGACGTGAGGTAAGACGGAGCCTCACGCGTCATGCGCTTCAACCGCACGCCATCTCCAATTTCCATACCGTCAAAGGGATTTAGCAAACTGCAAGGAAACGTAGTGTGCTGAGTTACGGCCACCGTCAATCCCGGCAAAGCAGCGGAGCCGCCGGCCAGCATGATGTAGTCGACTTTATTATGCGGGGTGCTGGTGAAGAAAAACTGCAATGCGCGGCCCAACTCCTGAACCATCGTCTCAATGAAAGGCTTTAACACCGTGGATTCGTAGTCTTCTGGCAACTCCCCGCTGCGCTTCTTGCTTTCCGCCTCTTCTTGGGAAAACCCGTACTGACGCACGATCAGTTGAGTCAATTGCGCACCGCCAAACGCCTGATCGCGGTCATACAACACCTCATCATCACGCAGCACTTGCATGCTGGTCGTCAAGGCGCCAACCTCAAAAAGTGCAACGATCAAACCAGCACCTTTATTGGGGAGATTACCAATCAGTCGACCCGCCGCAAGCCGCGAAGCATATGACTCCACATCAACAATCACGGGAGTCAACCCAGCCGCTTCGGCCAAGCCTTGAATGTCTTGCACCTTTTCGCGACGGGACGCTGCAATCAGCACCTCAACATCGCCAGCGGATACCGCACTGGGGCCGATGACACAAAAATCCAGACTCACCTCATCAAGTGGAAAAGGAATGTACTGATTGGCTTCGGTCTCGACTTGCTGCTCAAGCTCTTGATCAGACATACCGCCCGGCAGAATAATTTTCTTGGTAATCACCGCCGATGGAGGCAACGCCATCGCTACATTTTTGGTCTTGGAACCGCTCTTTTTCACAAGCCGGCGAAGCGCATCGGCGACTTCATCAAACTTTTCGATGTTCCCGTCTGTGATCCAGCCGCGCTCAAGCGGCTCGATAGCGCAATGCTCAAGCACAAGATTCCCGGCCTTGTCATGGCCCAACTCAACCAGCTTTACGCTGGACGAACTGATGTCCAAACCGACCATAGGTGCAGGTTGGCGACTAAAAAACGACCCCAATGAGATCAAAACTATCCCCTGAAACAGACCGATCAAGCATCGGCCAGACTTAAGAAATCACTTCAATGCTATCAGTAAGCTCCTTGTCCCGCAAAGGTTTTTTCTGTTTCAAGCTGTTTCAAGCGTTGTCAAAAGCCGACGCTTTTCACGCCATTCCAACAATCAAAGCCAAAGAAACGGACTATTCGCCATAGACCGGCAACAATGCCTTCCCCTGACCCAGGCAGGCAGAGGTGCTGCATATTTTTATAATGCCGTGCTGCTCTACGAACATATTTATGTCATCAAGCCCTTCTCAATCTGAAAAACCCGTAAAAGCCGCCCACCCCACCACCGCGAGCAGGCACTGGTTGGTTCGTACGATCATGTGGGCTGCGGGAATAGCACTGGCTGCAGGGCTATCCCTGTTGATGATCATCGCATTGGCCCTTTCCGTTGCGTTCCCCAAGCTACCAGACATTTCCGATCTGTCGGACTACCGACCCAAGCTACCGCTTCGTGTCTTCTCTGCCGAAGGCGATCTATTGGGAGAGTTCGGCGAGGAACGGCGCAACTTGACCCCTATTGGAGAAATCCCCAAGGTGATGACCAATGCGGTGCTGGCCATTGAGGACGCCCGCTTTTACCAACACGGCGGCGTGGACTATGTGGGAGTGGTTCGCGCAGGTCTTGCCAATGTGGGCCGAGTCAAGAGCCAGGGTGCGTCGACGATCACCATGCAGGTGGCTAGAAATGTTTACCTGACATCCGAAAAGACATTCACCCGCAAGATCTACGAAATCTTGCTCACATTCAAACTGGAGCATCTTTTATCCAAAGACCAGATTTTGGAAATTTACATGAACCAGATTTTTCTGGGGAATCGCGCCTATGGCTTTGCCGCCGCCTCGGAAGCCTACTTCGGCAAACCACTAAAGGACATCACGATTGCAGAAGCGGCAATGTTGGCAGGGCTACCCAAAGCACCCTCCGCCTATAACCCGATCGTCAACCCCAAAAGGGCCCGCATCCGTCAACTTCACATCATTGACCG
>CAJASG010000572.1 GCA_903944555.1 uncultured beta proteobacterium | reverse complement strand
TTGACCGTGCTCATCGCAGTGTGTGGTGCGTTGGCCCCCACGGTGTCGCATGCGCTGGTGCTGGCGCGTGGTGGTGCGTCGCCCATGGTGGAGATTTGCACCACCACGGGCACGCAGTGGGTGATTGCAAGTACGGCAGCGGACGCTCCGGAAGAGCAGAAATCCGCTATGAGCTTGGATCATTGCGCGTTTTGTCTGCACACCGCAGACCGCACCGCGCCGCCGTCTCATCTTTCGCCAATCCGCTTCGCAGCGCGGGACACCCCGCGCGAAGTTGCGGATGAACACGGCTTCTTTGTCCTTGGGCACTTTTCGCTCACGCCGCCCTTGCGCGGCCCGCCCCTCCTCGCTTAAGTCATCTTTGATTGCATGACGGTGCCTGCCAGGCCGTCATCGCTGTGCGGCGCATTTATGCCGCTGGATGTTGAATTTGCGAGGAGTAGAAATTGCACTATTTGAAACTACCGTTGTTGCCGCGGCCCTGGACGATCTTTGTTGTGGGCCATGTGTTGGTGTTAGGTGCGGCCTGGGGTGCTGCGGATCTGGTGGTCGATGCCCATGGTGGGTACATGTCTGCCACAGGATCACACATGCGGCTCGTACCCATGGGGCCCGTGAATCCTTCGGAGGCAGTGAATTCAAAAAGTAATGCGCAAGCCACCGGGTGTCGCAGGATCCAAGCCGAATCACTTTCCGCGCAGGAGGTGTCATGAGCGCCGTTCGCTGCGCTACCTGCAAGGCCAGAAAGCACTGCCTGCCAGCGAATTTGAGTCCGCAGCAGCTCGACCGTGTTGAAGAGATGGTCGCCACGCGACGCACGGTTAAGCGGGGTGCAACGCTGGTGCACGAGGGTGAAAGGTTCACCAGCGTGTATGCGATTCGCACCGGGTTCTTCAAGACCCAAACGTTGACCGAGGACGGACGCGAGCAAGTCATTGGCTTCCAGATGGCGGGGGAGTACATCGGGCTGGACGGCATTGTGGACGACACGCATACCTGCGACGCAGTCGCCCTAGAGGACGCCGATGTCTGTGTTATTCCGCTGGATCGCCTGGAGGCTGTGTCGCGCGACGTGACGGCATTGCAGCGCCACATGCTGAAAACCATGAGCTACGAGATTGTTCGCAAGGGTGGGGTAATGCTGCTGTTGGGCGGCATGCGGGCGGAGGAGCGCATTGCTTCATTTCTACTGAACCTGACACAACGGCTGCATGCCCGTGGGTATTCCCCATCGGAGTTGGTGTTGCGAATGACGCGGGAAGAGATTGGCAGCTATCTGTGTTTGAAACTTGAAACGGTGAGCCGGGCGTTTTCCAAGTTTGCGGCTCAGGGAGTACTGCAGGTCAAGCTGCGCCATGTGCACATTCTGGATGTGGATGCCCTTGAGGAAATGACCAGTGTTCGTACGCCGATTGCGTGGGACCGATCTCAGTTTGGTGCGGCATACAAGGAGTCCTCATGCATTCCCATTTTTTGACCGGGCCGGTGCGACAACTTCAACAGCGCGAAGTGCTGTCCGCCGACGATATTCACGTGCTGTGGCGGGTGGAATCTGGAGCGCTGCGCGTCGATAGCGCGCAGCTTGATGAGTCTTGCAGCTTTGTGCATCTTGCATTGCCTGGCGATGTGCTCGGCATGGAACACCTGTTGGGCGGTGTGGAGTCTTTCATGGTGCGCGCCATCACCCCCGTCGCGTTGGTCCCGGTGGATGCGACTGAAGAAGATCGGGTCAAGCAACTGCTGCTGGATGCCGTGGGTAAAGGGTATCTGCGGTGTCGAGCACTCGTAATGCTGCGCGCGGGGTCGCCACAAGAACGCGTGAAGCGACTTCTGCTGATGCTGGCAAACACCGACGACAGTAGCATCGGTGAAGCCGTTGCATGTGCGTTGCCCAGCCTGAGTGATATGGCGGCGATCGTCAATGTGGCGCCAGAAACGGTGTGCCGTGCGCTGGCGAACTTGCGGCAGAGCAACTTCTTGCAAGACTGCAGCCCCCAGATTTCGAAGCATCAGCCTCTTGAGCTTCGTACGCACCGACTGCAGCCCGAAATGCCGTTAAGCAGAGTGGGGAAAATGGGGTACCCTGCCGCCATTTGTCCTCTCTAGTCAGGTGTGCAAAGCCGCAGGAATGCTACGTCCATCGGCGTACATTTAAATTCTTTTCAAACGCCGACAATGTCCTTGTTGTTAGTCAAATTTGGAGCAGTACGATGAAGTATTTGTCGCCTACAAAAATGCGCGTTGTGTCGGTGGTCGTGTTTGCGCTTTTTGCAAGCGCTGCACAGGCCCACACAGGGCACGGTACCTCAGGCCTAGTTGCGGGGTTGGCGCATCCCTTCGGGTTGGATCACTTGTTGGCCATGGTTGCGGTGGGCTTGTGGTCTGTGTCTGCTTTGCCTGCAAGCAAGGCGTGGTGGGGCCCCGCCACCTTTATGCTCTCCTTGACTGCGAGCGCAGCGGTCGGATCCATGGGGCTTGGGCTGCCTAATCTTGAACAGCTTGTTTCACTCAGCGTGGTGCTCTTTGGGGTGATGCTGGCGTTGTCCCGCCAAAAAATGCCGAGTGCTTTCGGGCTTGGTATGGTGGCTTTGGCGGCGTCTTTGCATGGCTTGGCACACGGTTCTGAAACGCCAGAAACCGGGTTTGCCACCTACGCGGCGGGCTTTCTTTTGGCTACGGCTGCGCTCCACTTTGGTGGCGTGACCGCTGGCTGGAGTATTCGCCGTTATTTCTCCAGCAATGCGACTTGGATATTCATGGGCTTTGGGTCACTGTGCGGTGGAGCTGGTGTGTATTTGTTCAGCCAGGTGTGAATGTGGCGCAAGACGGCCGATTTAGGGTTTGGACGGTTACAAGTCGCCAAGCATTGGAGTAAGCTGTCGCCACCAGCTTGACTCCCAAGCCGTTTGGAGGATTTATGAGCGATTCAGACACCACAGGTTTCGGAAAATTTGTACCCGGCTTTGATTTTTTGCAAAATCTGGCCAAAGGCGCGAGCAACAACATCCCGCAAATGCCCAACCTGGGCAATTGGGTTGCGCCTACGCTGAACGTGGAAGAGCTGGACAAGCGCATCGAAGAACTCAAAAACGTGCATTTCTGGCTGGAGCAAAACTCCCGCGCCCTGGGCGCCACCATCCAGGCGCTGGAGGTGCAAAAAATGACCCTGAACACGCTCAAGGGCATGAATTTCAATATCGGTGACGTAGCCAATGCGCTCAAGCTCAAAGCAGCCGATTCCGTGTATTCGGGTGTGCAGCGCGTCACCGAACGCGCTGCCTCCACAGCAAAAACCATCTCTGATGTAGCCAGTGGCACCAAGGCCGCCGTGACCGGCACCAAGCCTGGGGCTGGTATTGGCGGCATGATCGATCCGATGCAATTGTGGGGCTCCCTCACGCAGCAGTTTCAGCAAATCGCGGCCAGTGCTGTGAAAGAGGCAACCGCCAAAACTGCCGTCGACATGACCAAAAACATGGCCACCGGCATGGCCAAAGAGGCCATGAAGTCCGGTAAAAAAGCGGTTGGTGCTGCGGCCAAACGTGCCACCACCCCCAGGAAGCCCGCCGCAAAGGTGGCCAAAAAGCCAGCAGCGCGCGGCTAGGTGACGATGCCACGGACCTCCGCTTTCGTGCCGATCTGGCGCAGCAGCACAGGCCGTTTGTTATGAAACTCTTCCCGTATGCCCACGCCACACATCCGCAGTGGCAAATGGCCGCTGCACTGGTGCTGGCGCAGTTGCGTGGGCAAATGGCATTGCAGGGCTATGCCGCAGCGCCCAGATCGGAAGAGCGTCGTGTAGGGAAAGAGTGTGTCAGTACGTGTAGATCTCGGT
>CAJASG010000571.1 GCA_903944555.1 uncultured beta proteobacterium | reverse complement strand
TGAAAAGAACGTTTGAAAAAGTTTCTCCGGAATTTCCGGCTAGCATGAAAAAAAGCATGCTAGAATACGAAGCTTAGCGGCTGTAGCTCAGCTGGATAGAGTACTTGGCTACGAACCAAGGGGTCGTGGGTTCAATTCCTGCCAGCCGCACCAAAAAGTAAAGGTCTGCAATCGAAAGGTTGCAGACCTTTTTCTTGTCCAAAATTTGGCCTTCGCATTCAACGCGCACCCTACAAATCTATGAACAAGGCTTTCACCAAAGAGACCGATGGTGAGGATGACGACGACTTGCAGCTGCCTGCGCTTCCGTCGGGTGGCAAGAACTACATCACGCCGGAAGGCTATGCGCGTTTGCGCAGTGAATGGTTGGAGTTAATGGACACCGAGCGGCCCAAGATCGTCGAAGCAGTTTTCTGGGCGGCCAGCAACGGGGACCGCTCTGAAAATGGCGACTACCTGTACGGCAAAAAACGTCTGCGCGAAATTGATCGCAGAATTCGGTTCCTGACCAAACGCATGGAGATCGCGGAGATCTCTGACCCGTCCGTGCACTTCGGGAGCGAGCAGATATTTTTTGGCGCCACAGTGACCTATGCCGACGAAACCGGACTGGAGCGAACCGTCACCATCAAAGGCATTGATGAGTCCAATACCGCACTGGGCGAGGTGAGTTGGATCTCTCCGATTGCGCGAACCTTGCTCAAAGCGCGGGTGGGGGACGAGCTGAAGTTGGTGATGCCGGACCGGGTCGGTGAAATTGAAGTGCTCAGCGTCAACTACCCCCAGCCGGTCAGCACTTAAACCAGAACAGGAGCCTTGTGGCGCGCGGCCCGTAGCACGGATGATGTCCTAGCAAGGTGGCGCAAGGCAGTTTCCAGATGGGCTTTGTCACGCACGCCGATCAAGAAGCGCAGATCAGTGGCATCCCGTGCTGCCTCCTGCCCCATGTCGATGTGAATGATGTCGGCTTCCGCCGCCGCCAGCGCCGCCGCGACCTTTGCCAGAACGCCTTTGCCGTTGTTCACGGTCACCACAATGTCGGTCTCAAACGCGCGCAGCGGCTCGTCGGCCCAATCGACGCCAATGAACCGCTCACTGTCCTTGAGCAGCAGCTTTTTGGCGACCTGGCAATCACTCACATGCACGACCAGTCCCTCGCCCCGACCGAGATAGCCCACGATGGCGTCCCCCGGGATTGGGCGGCAGCAATGGGCAAATTTCACCGAGGCGTTCTCGCTTCCGTCCAGCGTGATCGTGCTCAAGGGGGCGGTCTCATGCGCCGTAAAGCGTTCGCGGGTCAACAGCAGTGCGTTGGGGCGCTCACCCGTTTCCGCCAATAGATGCACCAGTCGCTTTGCGACGATGTTAGCAATGCGCTTGCCCAGACCGATGTCGGTCAGCAACTCCTGGCGCGTTTTGTTGCCCGTGAAACGCAAAAGCTTGTCCCAAAGCGGCTCATACGTTGGGTCGTCGTGGGGGAATTGGTCGATTCCTTCGGCCCGCAAGGCTTGCGCCAGCAGTTTGTCGCCCAAGTCTTCGGACTCCACATGGGCCAGTGTTTTGAGGTGGTGGCGAATTTTCGAGCGGGCGCGTCCAGTGCGCACAAATCCCAGCCACGCCGGGTTGGGTGTCGACACCGTGGCGGTCACGACCTCCACCACGTCCCCGTTTTTCAACTCCGTGCGCAATGGCACTTGTTCACCATTGATGCGGGCGGCAATCGTGTGATCCCCAATGTTGCTATGAATGGCGTAGGCAAAGTCGACCACGGTGGCGCCGCGCGGCAGCGCCATGATGCGGCTTTTGGGCGTGAAAACATACACCGCATCGGGGAACAGGTCGACCTTGACGTGGTCCCAGAACTCTGCTGCGTCGCGGGTCTCATTCTGGATGTCCAGCAGGGACTGCAGCCATTTGGTTCCCAGTCGGTCGTTGGATGCGTCTTGAGGGTTGTTGACCTTATACAGCCAATGCGCCGCCACACCTGATTCCGCAACCACATGCATAGCTTCCGTGCGCATCTGAAATTCCACATTGACGCCGGACGGTCCCACCAGCGTCGTGTGCAAGGACTGGTAGCCATTGACCTTGGCCATCGCAATATGGTCTTTGAACTTGCCCGGCACCGGCTTGTAGAGCTGGTGCAATAGCCCTAATGCGGTGTAGCAGTCCGTGATCTCGGGTACCAGCACCCGAAAGCCGTAAATGTCCGTTACCTGGGCAAAGCTCAGG
>CAJASG010000570.1 GCA_903944555.1 uncultured beta proteobacterium | reverse complement strand
GGTGATGCGGAAGTAGCCCCGGTCGGCACTGCGCACGGCGCCGTCGCCAGCAAGGTACAGATTGCCGCCCATTTCTTCGGGGAAATAGCTGGTCTTGAAGCGTGCGGGGTCGTTCCAGATGGTGCGAATCATGGAGGGCCATGGGCGCTTGACGACCAAAATGCCACCGGTGCCGTTGGGAATGTCGTTGCCAACCTCATCCACGATAGCAGCCATGATGCCGGGCAGTGGCAGCGTGCAACTACCGGGCACCAGCGGTGTGGCACCGGGCAATGGTGTCATCATGTGGCCGCCGGTTTCGGTTTGCCAGAAGGTGTCCACAATCGGGCACTTCTCGTGGCCGATGTGCTTGTAGTACCACATCCAGGCTTCGGGGTTGATCGGCTCACCGACCGATCCCAGAATGCGCAGGCTGCTCAGATCGGAGCGGTCTGGGTGCACTTTTTCGTCACCCTCTGCGGCCTTGATGAGCGAGCGGATCGCGGTGGGCGCTGTGTAGAAAATGGAGCACTTGTGACGCTCAATCATCTGCCAGAAGCGACCCGCGTTCGGGTAGGTGGGGATGCCTTCAAAAATGATCTGCGTGGCACCTGCGGCCAACGGGCCATATGCCACATAGGAGTGGCCGGTGATCCAGCCAATGTCAGCGGTGCACCAGAACACGTCGTCGGCCTTCAAGTCGAAGGTCCAGTCCATCGTGACCTTGGCCCACAGCAAGTAGCCGCCGGTGGAGTGCTGCACGCCTTTGGGTTTTCCGGTAGAGCCGGAGGTGTACAGAATGAACAGCGGGTGCTCTGCGCCCACGGGCACGGGTGCGCACTCGGTGCTTTTACCGGCCAATGCTTCGGCGAAGGTTTTGTCACGGCCCGCAACCATGTTGCAAGCGCTGGCAGTGCGCTGGTACACGTACACATTTTTGATGGCTTCGCAGCCACCGAGTGCCAAGGCTTCATCGACGATGGCTTTGAGTGGCAGCTCTTTGCCACCGCGCATCTGGAAGTTACTGGTAATGACCGCCACCGCGCCCACGTCAATGATGCGTTCTTGCACGGCCTTGGCCGAAAAGCCGCCAAACACCACGCTGTGGATGGCGCCAATGCGCGCGCAGGCTTGCATGGCGATAACGCCTTCCAGCGTCATGGGCATGTAGACCAGTACGCGGTCACCTTTGGTAATGCCATCGGCCTTGAGGGCGTTGGCAAACTGGCTTACGCGGGCCAGTAGCTCCTTGTACGTAGTTTTGGTAACAGTGCCATCGTCGGCTTCAAAAATGACCGCCGTTTTGTTCTCGGTCGGGGTGCCCATGTGCTTGTCCAGGCAGTTGGCGGAGGCGTTGAGCTCGCCGTCATCAAACCACTTGTAAAACGGCACATTGGACTCGTCCAGCGTTTTGGTGAAAGGTTTGTTCCACACCAGGTTTTCGCGTGCCAAGCGGGCCCAGAAACCTTCAAAATCTTTTTCTGCTTCAGCGCACAACGCGTTGTAGCCATCCATGCCAGCAATGCGCGCTGTCTTCATGAAAGCCTCGCTGGGCATAAATACGCGGTTCTCAACTAACGTGGACTCGACAGTGGATTTATTCTCACTCATGGGTAGGTCTCCTCTAATTAATAAAAGCTGAGTAACTGTCGGCGCTCGCACTTACATGCCACTGACTGGCCTCAAACTTACGGCACGCACACAGCGCTTCGTCAGGTGTCTACGCGCCCTACAATTGATCCACTCAACAATCACCAGGCCCTCAATGACCAGCCCTTCACCACAAACGCCGCCCCGTCTGCGCCCACTGCCGCGGTTTATCTTTGCCAGCCGCTGGTTGCAACTGCCGCTTTACCTGGGCCTGATCGCGGCGCAGGGTGTGTATGTTTTCCATTTTTGGCTTGAGTTGGTGCACGTGCTGGAGGCTGCATTTGGCAGTCAAACCGCGCTGCAGGCATTGATAACCAGCATTGGGTACAAAGAAACCGCGGTCACCACCGGGCTGAACGAAACCATCATCATGCTGGTGGTGTTGGCACTGATTGATGTGGTCATGATTTCCAACCTGCTGATCATGGTCATTGTGGGGGGCTATGAGACCTTTGTCAGTCGGATGGACCTGGAAGGCCACCCCGACCAGCCCGAATGGCTGAGCCATGTGAATGCGTCTGT
>CAJASG010000569.1 GCA_903944555.1 uncultured beta proteobacterium | reverse complement strand
GCAGCGGGGCCGGAGTGAGCACCGCCGTTCGTGTCCCCCAGCCTGCGGCCTCCTCCTTGACCTCACTTTGGCGCTCACCCCAGCCCTGCTGCTGCGAACGGGCTTTTGCAGTGTCCCGGCGTACCGATATCGGTGGATGGATCAGGTGGGCCGGGCGTTTTTCGTAGGTAAAGGAGGAGGCCGCAGGCCGGGGGACACGGAGCAAAACGCCCGACCCGCCTGATCCCAGCGTGCACCAACCATGCCTGAATCAAGGCTCAGCGACAATCAGCAGCACTATGGAAACCTTGAACACCCTTGAAGACTGGCTTGCCTACTGCGAGCAATTGCACCCCAAAAGCATCGACATGGGCCTGGAGCGCGTCCGCACTGTGGCCCAGCGCATGGATATCCGCTTTGCCTGCCCGGTGATCACCGTGGCGGGCACCAACGGCAAGGGCTCCACCTGCGCCATGCTGGAGGCCATCTTGTTGCAGGCCGGTTATCGCACTGGTGTGTTCACCTCGCCGCATCTGGTGCACTTTGAAGAGCGCTTGCGCCTCAAGGGAGATCCTGTGAATGCTATGGATTTAGTAGCTGCCTGCGCACGTGTGGAAAGGGCTAGAGGCCTAAATGATGCTGAAATTTCGCTCACCTACTTCGAATTCACGACGCTGGCTATATTGGACGTGATGGCCCGTTCGGGGCTGGATGTCGTGATTCTGGAGGTGGGCCTGGGCGGGCGACTGGACGCTGTCAACATCATTGACACCGATTGCGCCATCATTACCAGCATCGACCTGGACCACATGGAGTTGCTGGGCGCAGACCGCGAAGCCATTGGTTACGAGAAAGCCGGCATCATGCGCACCGGGCGCCCGGTCATCGTGAGCGACCCCATGCCGCCCCAAAGCGTACTCGATCGTGCCTTGGAAGTGGGTGCTGACTTGTGGCGCGTGGGAGAGGACTTCAACGTCTCAGGCGACAAGCAGCAATGGGGTTGGGCAGGCCGCGGGCGGCGTTACAGCGGTTTGGCCTATCCGGCGCTGCGTGGCGCCAACCAGTTGGTCAATGCGGCGGGGGTGCTGGCGGCCTTGGCGGCCTTGCGGGAGCGCCTGCCGGTCACTGCGCAGGCGGTGCGCAATGGCTTTGCCTTTGTCGAGTTGCCGGGGCGTTTTCAGATCATTCCCGGCCAGCCGACATTGGTGCTGGATGTGGCCCACAACCCCCATTCGGTGGCGGCATTGGCGGCCAATCTGGATGCCATGGGCTACTTTCCCACCACGCATGCCGTCTTTGGCGCCATGGCGGACAAAGACCTGGCACCCATGCTGGCCCGGGTCAACCCATTGATCGATCGTTGGTATTTCACGGATTTGCCCACTTCACGAGCCGCCAGTGCTGTGAACTTGCAAACCCAGTGGCAGGCCCAAAATACCCGCAAAGATGCATCGTCGAATACCTTTGCTGACCCCATGCAGGCGCTTCAAGCGGCCATTGAGGCGGCAGACCCCACTGATAGAATCGTCGTCTTTGGTTCGTTCTACACCGTGGGAGGCGTTCTACAGCAGGGCGTCCCCCGACTGCACGCCAAACACCTGAACCCCTGAGTCACCCATCCATGGCATTTTTTAAGTTTCGCAAAGGTGGCGATGATCACCCCACCCCACCTCCGGCACACGAGAGCGTGGAGGCGATGCGCAAGCGTGCCAGGCACCGCCTGATTGGTGCCGCTGTATTGGTTTTGGTGGGTGTTGTCGGTTTCCCCCTCCTGTTTGATAACCAGCCCCGTCCCATCGCGGTGGATATTGCGATCGAAATTCCGGACAAAAACAAGGCCAAACCGCCTGCGCCAGTACCCGCTGCTGCGCCTGCTGCCGTTGCGGGCGCCAAGTCTGTTGGTGTGATTGATGACGGTTCGGTGTCCAAGCCATCCGCCAATGCTGCAGGTGCCCGTGCGCCAGTGGAAGTCGTGATGCCCACACCCACGCCCAAAGTGACACCGGCCGAAGTCCCCAAGGTTGTGGAAAAGACGGTTGAAAAAGCGACTGAAAAGCCAGCACCCAAAGCAGATGATGCGGCCAAAGCGCAGGCCTTGCTTGAAGGTCGCGAGGTGGACAAGAAACCGGCCGCCGCAGCGGGCCGCTTTGTCGTGCAGGTGGGCGCGTTTTCCGATGTGCTTAAGGCGCGCGAGGCACGCATGAAGCTGGAAAGGGCAGGCATGAAAACCTATACCCAAGTGGTGGAGCCCAAGGAAGGCAAGCGTATTCGTGTACGGGTTGGGCCATTTGAGTCCAAGGCAGATGCTGACAAGGCCGCAGAGAAGATCAAAAAGCTGGATCTGCCTGCCGCTGTTTTGGAACTGTAAGCACGCGCTGCGCCCATGCCCGCATTGGATTGGATTTTTTTGGCTGTGCTGGTGACGTCCTTGGTGGTAGGAGCTTGGCGTGGGCTGGTGTACGAGGTGCTGTCCGTTTTGAGTTGGATCGCCGCCTTTGTGCTTGCGCAGTGGTTGGCCCCCGATGCAGCCCAATGGTTGCCCATGACCGGTGCGGCAGAGGCGCTGCGCTACGCCGCCGGATTTGTCTTGGTGTTTGTGGTCGCTATATTCGCGGGCAGCATGGTGGCGTTCGTTGTTAAGAAGTTGGTGGCAGCGGTCGGCTTGCGCCCGGCGGACCGTTTGTTGGGTGCCGCCTTCGGTTTGGTACGTGGTTTGGTGCTGCTTTTAGCCGTGACGGTGGTAGTGGGTATGACTCCCTTGCGCACTGCACCCTGGTGGGAGGAGGCTGCAGGCCCCCGCGTTGCGACCGTCGTGCTGGCGGGCCTCAAGCCCGTGTTGCCCCAAGAGTTTGGTAAATATCTACCGTGAGTGAGTAAAAAAATATGTGTGGAATCGTTGGCATTGTCAGTAATGCACCTGTGAACCAGCTGATCTATGACGCCTTGCTGCTATTGCAGCACCGGGGCCAGGACGCTGCGGGTATCGTCACCCAGCAAGAACGCAAGTTCTTTATGCACAAAGCCAAGGGCATGGTGAAAGACGTGTTTCGCACGCGCGACATGCGCTCCCTGCCGGGCAACTGCGGTCTGGGTCAGGTGCGTTACCCAACGGCGGGCAATGCCTTCAGCGAAGAAGAAGCGCAGCCGTTCTATGTGAACGCTCCTTTCGGCATTGTGCTGGTGCACAACGGCAACCTGACCAATGCCCACGCGCTCAAAAGCGAACTCTTCAGCACCGACCACCGCCACATCAACACCGAGAGCGATTCCGAGGTCTTGCTCAATGTGCTGGCTCATGAAATCGAGAAGACCACGCGGGGCTCGACCTTGCAGCCGCAAGACCTGTTCACTGCGGTGCGCAACGTGCATCGCCGGGTCAAGGGTTCGTATGCCGTGATTGCGCTGATTGCCGGTCACGGTGTGCTGGCATTTCGTGACCCGTACGGCATTCGTCCCTTGTGCATGGGGCGCAGCGAGGGCAATGTGGTGTTGGCCAGTGAGTCGGTGGCGCTGGAGGGAACTTCCCACCAGTTTGAGCGCGACATCCAGCCGGGTGAAGCGGTGTTTATCGACTTGCAGGGCAACGTGCAAGCCCAGCAGTGCGCCGATGCGCCTACGCTCAACCCCTGCATTTTTGAGTTCGTCTACCTGGCCCGCCCCGATTCGGTGATGGATGGCATTTCGGTCTACCAGGCGCGTTTGAATCTAGGTGAGTCGTTGGCCAAACGGGTGATCTCCACCGTGCCGCCCAATGAAATCGACGTGGTCATTCCTATTCCCGAGTCCAGCCGCCCCAGCGCTGCGCAACTGGCGCATTTGTTGGGCTTGCCGTACCGCGAGGGCTTTGTGAAAAATCGCTACGTGGGCCGTACCTTCATCATGCCGGGGCAGGCGGTGCGCAAAAAATCGGTGCGCCAAAAGCTCAACGTGATTGCCAGTGAGTTCAAGGGCCGCAATGTGCTGCTGGTGGACGACTCCATTGTCCGTGGCACCACGTCCAAAGAAATTGTGCAAATGGCGCGTGACGCCGGTGCCCGCAAGGTGTACCTGGCCAGTGCCGCGCCACCGGTGCGCTACCCCAATGTCTACGGCATCGACATGCCGACCAGCACCGAGCTGGTGGCACACAACCGCACCGTGGAGCAAATCCGCGAAATCATTGGCTGCGACGCCCTGATTTACCAGGACGTCGACGGCATGAAGAAAG